>CANGNR010000046.1 GCA_947455385.1 Microbacteriaceae bacterium | reverse complement strand
GACTACTTGCCAGAGTTATCCACAACCCGACCCGATGGTGGCTTTTACCTGTGGATAACTTTGCCCGAGGGTGTTGATTCCAAGGCCATGCTGCCGCTCGCGGTCAAGGAACTCGTTGCGTACACGCCAGGCACCGCATTCTTTGGCGACGGCACCGGCCAGCGACACCTGCGCATCTGCTACTCGTATCCGACACCAGACAACATCAAACTAGGTATTAAGCGGTTGGCCAGCGTGATTAATCTGCAGACCGAGCTGCTCCAGACCTTCTCGAAGGGTGGTTCCAATTGATTCCAAAGGCTAAAGTCGGCGCAAAGCTAAAGATCCAGGTGCTGGCGGGCGGCATCTCGCACGAGCGTGAGATCTCGCTAAAGTCGGGCCGCCGGGTCGCCGACGCACTCGCCGAGGCTGGCGCGACGGTGATCATCCGTGAACCAGACGCAAACCTGCTGAAAAACATCAAAAAGGATAAGCCGGACGTAATTTGGCCGACCCTGCACGGCGCCAGCGGCGAGGATGGGGCCCTGCGCGACATCCTGGCCACGGTTGGTGTGCCATTTGTCGGCGCAACCGCTGATTCGGCCCGGCTGGCCTGGGACAAGTCGGTCGCGAAGATCCTGATTCAGCGCGCCGGAATCCAGACACCGCCGTCGGTGACCCTGCCGAAAGAGACCTTTCGCGAGCTAGATGCCACCGGCGTGCTCAAGGCCGTCACCCAGTCGCTCGCCCTTCCCGTCGTCGTGAAGCCCGCCCGCTCGGGCTCTGCCCACGGCGTCACCCTGGTGCGCAAGCAGGAGCAGCTCTCGCGCGCGATGATCGACGCCTATGTTTACTGCGACGTCGCCATCATCGAGAAGTTGGTCGAGGGCACCGAGCTTGCCGTGAGCGTGATTGACCTTGGTGCCGGCCCAATGGCCCTGCCCGCCGTCGAGATCGAGCCGATTGCCGGCCAGTATGGCTACCAGGAGCGCTACACCGCAGGCGAAACCAACTATTACGTGCCCGCTCGCCTCAGCAAATCGGCTACCGAGAAGGCCCACAAGATGGCGATCGCGGCTCACGAAGCCCTCGGCCTGCGCCACCTCTCGCGCATCGACATGATTGTCGACAAAAAGGGAACCCCTTGGTTCCTGGAGGCCAACGTGTTGCCCGGTCTGACCGAGACTTCGCTGCTGCCTCAGGCGGTGCACGCCAGCGGCTACACGCTAGGACAGGTCTACTACTCGTTGGCTGAGGCCGCTCTTCGCGGTCGCGGCTAAATTAGTCGATTCTCTGGCGGCTACTCGAAGCGCCCGCTATCGCGGCTCTATTAGTCGCGCTTTAGGCCCATTTCGCCGAGAATCCTGTTGAGATCGGCGATCGAGCCAAAGTCGATCACAATCTGACCCTTGCCTTTGCCCAGGGTGACCTTGACCTTTGTGTTCAGGTGGTCGCCCAGCGAATCGGCGATTTCGCCCAATCCATTGACGATTCCGCCCTGAGTGATGGTGGCCTTCGACTTCTTTGGCTTGTCGATGCCAATGAGTTCTTCGAGCGAACGCACCGAAAGACCCTCGTTGATGACCTTGTTGGCAAAGTACTCCATACGCGACTCATCCGGGGCACCAAGGATGGCACGTGCGTGCCCGGCACTCAACACGCCGGCGGCAACCTTGCGCTGAACGGATACCGGCAGCTTGAGCAGGCGAATGGTGTTGGTGATCTGCGGGCGCGAACGGCCGATTCGCTCGGCGAGCTCATCCTGGGTGATGCCGAAGTCGTCGATCATCTGCTGGTAGGCGCTGGCCTCTTCGAGTGGGTTGAGGTTGCTGCGGTGCAGGTTTTCGAGCAGTGCGTCGCGCAGCATGTGCTCGTCTTGGGTGTCGCGCACGACGGCCGGAATCTTGTCGAGGCCGGCCTCCTTGGATGCGCGCAGGCGGCGCTCACCCATGATTAGTTCGTAGGTCGCCTCGCCGTTGCGTGGCTCGATCTGGCGAACGACAATCGGCTGCAGGACGCCGATCTCGCGAATCGAGTGCACGAGTTCGGCGAATGCCTCGGGCTCAAAAACGCTGCGTGGCTGCTTGGGGTTTGGCACGATTGAGTTGAGCAGCAGGTGGGCAAAGCGCGCGCCTGGCACCGGCAAGAGTCCGCCGTTGTCCGATTGGCCCGCTGCCGCGCTGCCCGAGGAGCTGAAGCCAAAAAATACGTCGATCGGGCGCGTTTCTGTGCCGAAGTCCGGCGACTGCTCGCCGGCTGCATTGCGATCGGCGCCAGCCGATTCGCCATTGGCGCCGGAGGCGCCTTCGTCGCCGGCGTTAGCCGGTTCTTCGTAATTTGGGTTCGAATCTCCGTAGTACGGATCGATTTTTGGCTGCTGGCTCTCTGGAATCAGGGCTCCGATGCCCCGGCCAAGGCCGAATTTCTTATCTGCCAAGTTGTGCCCCTCGGTTTGCTAACTCAATCGCTGCCTCGAGGTACGAAATCGCACCCTGTGAGCTGCGGTCATAACTGATTACGGTCTGCTGGTGGCTGGGAGCCTCTGAGACTCGCACGGAGCGAGGAATCAACGTCTTCATGGCCTGGTCGGGAAAGTGCTTGCGAACGTCTTCGACTACCTGCTGCGAGAGGCGGGTGCGGCCGTCATACATGGTGAGCAGGATGCTCGAGAGGCTAAGGCCAGGGTTTAGGCGCTCTTGAATCAGATTGATGTTCTTGAGCAGCTGCGAAAGGCCCTCGAGAGCGTAATACTCGCACTGAATGGGAATCAGCACCTCGGTGGCTGCCACAAAGGCGTTGATGGTGAGGATGCCGAGGCTCGGAGGGCAGTCGATGAAGATGTAGTCGGGGCGGCGCTCAGACTCCGCGAAATACTTCTGAAAAGCCGTCCTGAGAACGAAATTCCACTCCTCGGATGGCCTATTGACCACGATTTCGATCTCTGAACCTGCCAGATCGATGGTCGCGGGGGCGCACTTGAGGTTTTTGTACTCGTTGCTCTGACGAATCACGTCGTTTAGCGAGGCCTCGCCGGTGAGCACGTCGTACATGCTTGGGGTGCCCGATGAGTGCTCGACGCCGAGGGCGGTGGAGGCGTTGCCCTGAGGGTCGAGGTCGATGACCAGAACCTCGAGGCCCTTAGATGCCAGTGCGGCTGCGAGATTAACCGCGGTCGTGGTCTTGCCCACGCCGCCCTTTTGGTTCGAAATGGTAAAAACGCGGGTTCTTGCTGGGTGTGGCAACGAGGTGACATTGATCGCCGCTAGGCGACGAGCGTTGTCGGCGATTTCCCTAGCCAGCGGTGCGCCGCCGAATACTGGGCTGCCGATATTGCTCATCCGTTGCTCTCTGTCGTTTTTATCTTTAGTTGCCGCGCTTCGACCATTGCGGGTCGAAAATCTTTGTCCTACGGACTATTTTCTCAATGTTTCACGTGAAACATTTGCCGTTTGGGCTTTCGCGGCCTGCCATCCGGTCGGCTGTGGGCTCTCCTGAAGGCGATTTGCCGGGTATCCCAACCCCGAAACGACACTCGGGCGGGTGACTGCGGTTTCACCCGCTGGTTGAGGCTTGTTCTGAGCGTCCATCTGCTCAGATTAGCGTAGTGACAACCACTCGAGTCGGGTCTGTTAGCAACTCGGAACCAGCCATCACGATCTCGAAGGACTCGAGCTTGAGTTTCTTGGCCAGTTTCTTGGCCTCGGCGATTTCATCGGCTGCCTTTTCGCCCTTCAGGGCCAACACGCGGCCTCCGTCTCTGGTTAGCGGAACGACGAGACGAAGAAGTTTTGGCAGTGCCGACACCGCGCGAGCGGTGCAGACGTCGAAAACCTCGCCCACATCCTCGGCACGGGCTCGCAGAACCCGGACGTTTTTGAGGCCGAGTTCATCAACGACCCTTTCGAGCCACTGTGAGCGACGCTCCATGGGCTCGATCAGCACGAAGCGCACATCTGGGCGGGCGACGGCCATCGGAATCCCCGGGAGGCCGGCTCCCGAGCCGATGTCGGCGACGATTTCGCCGTCGTGAACCAGCTCCGCCACCACCGCGGAGTTGAGGATGTGGCGGCTCCAGAGTTTCGGCATCTCGCGCGGGCCAAGCAGGCCCAGCTCATCACTGTGCTTGACCAAGAGGTCTGCGTAGCGCTGGGCCAGGTTCAGGCGCTCTCCAAAAATCTTCGTGGCCGCGGCCGGAGTCTCCTCGGGGGCGAACTCAGAGTCGAACTCTGGGGCTGCCGACGATGCGGACGCGGCAACCGACGTTGCGGTTGCGGCTTCAGCTGCAGTCGCTACGGGCGCGGCTGCGGGCCACGAATCCGACGCAGAAACGGGTGCGAAGAATCGGTCACTGCTCATTTGCGCGCTCCTCGGTTCGACGAACCAACGCCAAATGTTTCACGTGAAACATTGGCCCGGGTGGCTCTGTTAGGCAGGCTTTACGACGATGTGGCGATCGCGACCTTCGCCCTCAGACTCAGACACTAGGCCGGCTTCGGCAACGATGTCGTGCACGATCTTGCGCTCGTAAGAAGACATCGGGCGCATGGCGATGGACTCGCCGCGGTCCTGGACCTTAGTGATCACGCGGTTAGCGATGGCGGTCAGCTCTTCGACCTTGGCCTGGCGCGAGCCACCAATGTCGAGAATTAGGCGGCTGAACGACTTGGTCTTGACCTGAACGGCCAGGCGGGTGAGCTCCTGCAGAGCCTCAACGGTCTCCGGCTTCGAAATCAAGCGCAGGTTGCTGTCTTCGCTGGCGGTGATGGCCAGGTGCGCGCGGCCCTGGCGGACGTCGATGTCGATGTCGCCGTCGAGGTCATAGATGTCCAGAAGCTCTTCAAGGTAGTCAGCGGCTACGTCGCCTTCTTCTTCTAGGGTCGCGGTCGATCCTTCGCCGGCTTCGGCTTCTTCGTTGCTGTCTGCATTGGTCTCGTCGGCGCCGTCTGCATCCGCGTCGGTTTCTTCCGCTGCGATCTCGTCGGTCTGCTCGAGCTCGACTGCTGCCGAGTCGTCTAGTTGGTCTTTGTTTTCAGGCATTTTGTTTCTTTCGGTATGTGCCGCAACGTTTTATCGCGACAAAGTCTTATCTGGATGGGGCTCGGAGGCCTAAGCCGTTACTTGCCCTGCTTCTTGGAACGGTTCTTGGATACGGGCTGTGCGCGCTGAGTCTGCTTTGGTTCCTCGGCCGCATCCGCGCCATCTGCCTCTACTTCGGCCGACTTGGTGAGCTTGCCGCGGCGGGCTAGTCGCTCTTCGCGGGCCTTGTGGGCAATCGAACCTGGGGTCGGCATGTTGCGAATCACGATGAACTGCTGGCCCATGGTCCAGAAGTTCGAGGTGAGCCAATAGAACATAACGCCGAGCGGGAACGAGACACCAGAGATCATGAAGACCAGAGGCAGGATATAAAGCATGATCTTCTGGGTCTGCATGTACTGGCTGGTCTGGGTGGCCGGGTTCTGGTTCTTGGCCATGATCTGGCGCTGGGTGATGAACTGCGACGCGGTCATCAAGAAAATCATGATGCCGGCGATGATCTGCACGGCTGGAAGGCCGTTGTTGTGAAAGAAGGTTGCCGATAGTGGCGCGCCAAAGAAGCTCGCGTTTGCAAACGAGTGGGCGAGGTCCTTGGTCAAGAACTGGATGCCCGCCTGCGACTTCTGGGCCTCGTTGAGCACCTGAAAGAGGCTAAAGAACACCGGCATCTGCGCCAAAAGCGGCAAACAGGATGACGCCGGGTTGGATCCGGTCTTCTTATAAAGGGCCATCTGCTCGCGGGCCATGGCCTCGCGCGACTCACGGTCGGTCTTGCCCTTGTACTTCTTCTGCAGCTTCTGCAGCTCTGGCTGCACCAGCATCATGTTGCGCTGGCTCTTAATCTGCCTAACGAACAGCGGGATGAGCGCGGCGCGCACCACCAGCACGAGGCCGACGATCGACAGTACCCAGGTCACACCGGCGTTGCCATCCATGCGGAACACGCTCGTGAAGAGGAGGTGGAACGAGGTGAGCAAGAGCTCGATGACCCACTTGAACGGGAATAGAACGATGCTAAAGAGATCCAAGACCAGACCTTTCGTTGTGTGGCTTTGGAGCCACGAAACCATTCGGAAGAACTACAAAGCGGCCAGACCCGGGCTTGACCGGATCATCGCCACCCTTTGACCACGGATTGCAGCGCAGGATACGCCACCCCGTGAGCGGAATGCCAAAGACTAAACCGCGATGCTGAAGCTGCCCGAGCCCGTAGGCCGAGCAGGTCGGGTGATATCTGCAGACATCGCCGTAGAGCGGCGAGATGACCTTGCGATAAACCTTCAGTAGTGCGATCAAAACATTGCGAGGCGTTAACCAAATGAACTCGACGACTCTCATCGGCGCCCATTCTTCTTTGCGGCCGCAGTGACGGCCTCAATTGCCTCTTCTCGAAGTCTAATCCAGGGGAGTTCGGCAGCACCCGGCAACGCACGAACGACAACATCCACGGATTTTGGAATCTCGATGAGCAACTCGCGGGCGACGTGACGCAAGCGGCGCTTGACGAGGTTGCGCTGAACCGCGCCGCCAACAGCCTTGGAAACCACAAAACCGAAGCGGGAGGCCGCTTCGGTTGAAGGTTGCGATACTACGTTCGCCACGAGATGCTCGGTCGAATAGCGCGACCCGCCCTTGAACGCGTTGCGAAAGTCATCGGCTCTGGTGAGCCTGTTTTCACGTGCCAACAAGGCGGGGGCCTTAGGCCGATCGGTTATTTAAGCCGAAAGCTCTACGCGGCCCTTGCGGCGACGTGCCGAAAGGATGGCGCGGCCGGCGCGAGTGCGCATGCGAAGACGGAAGCCGTGAGTCTTTGCGCGACGACGGTTGTTAGGCTGAAAAGTGCGCTTAGTCATTGTTTTTCACTCCAAGAGACCAGGGTGGAATCAAAGTCGTTGGTATCGGTGATCCGACGGTTGTTTGCGCCGAGCCGATTCCAAGCAGGGCAACCTGTTAAACCTACGCTAATTTCAACCGTTTGGTCAAGTCTTTGGGCAGGGCAGATTGCTAAACGAAAGAGTCTGCCAGACGACACGGTAACAATTTGGAAATGACACGCCGAGTAATTTGCATATTCGCAGAGCAATTGGGTTGACTATCTCAATGGCTTTCGAGCTCGGGGTTTTGAGGCCTCGAAGTTCAACCAAAACTTGAAGTTATCCACAGGCGGGCGATCCTCCACAAAACTGTGGAAAACTTGACGTTCCCTGTGGATATGTAAGGAAAAGGCGCAATGGCTGAGCAAGAAGAGGTGTCCCGTCTGTGGACAACGCTCGTTGCCAACGTCGCCTCAGATGAGCGCATGTCGGCCCAGCTCATGGGCTTCTTGAACCTCGTTGAACCCAAGGGCGTGCTCGGCGAGAGCATCTATCTCGAGGCGCCAAACGAATTCACCAGAGGAATCCTCGAACATCGCATCGGCAGCATCATCCTGGATGCACTTCGCCGCGACGCCGACAACCTCGATGTCACCAATTTTGCTGTTGTCGTCAACCCAAAGATCGAGCAGCCGGTTGAGCGACCGGTCGAGGTGGCCCCGCCGGTAGCCGCGCCGGTCGCAAGTTTTGGCGATGCAGCCCCGCTCGTGGCAAACCCCTTTGCCTCGGCAGCGACTTTGCCAGGATCGGCAACTCAAGTTCCCGCGAGCACGGGCTTCGAATACGGCACCCAGGGCTTCGGCGAGGCAGAAGTTGCGCCGGCAAACCAGCCATCCACGTATGCAACCAGCGCTGGCGACAGCAGACTCAACCCGAAGTACACCTTCGACAGCTTCGTGACCGGCGTTTCGAACCGCTTCGCTCACGCAGCGGCATTCGCCGTGGCCGAAACCCCCGCCAAGGCGTACAACCCGCTCTTTATCTATGGCAACTCGGGCTTGGGCAAGACCCACCTTTTGCACGCGATCGGCGACTACGCGCTCAAAATGTATCCGCGCCTCAAAGTTCGATATGTTTCGAGCGAAGAGTTCACCAACGACTTCATCAACGCGATTCAGAACAACCGAACCGCCGCCTTTCAGGGGCAGTACCGCGATATCGACATTCTGCTGATCGACGATATTCAGTTCTTGCAGGGCAAAGACCAGACCCAAGAGGCGTTTTTTCACACCTTTAATACCCTCCACGACCACAACAAGCAAGTAGTAATCACCTCGGATGTGCACCCAAAGAAGCTCACCGGCTTCGAAGACAGGATGCTTTCGCGTTTTGAGTGGGGTCTGCTGACTGACATCCAGGCGCCTGAGCTCGAAACCCGCATCGCGATTCTTCGCAAAAAGGCCGAGAACGACAAGCTTCGCGTCGCCGATGACATCTTGGAATACATCGCCTCGCGAGTCTCCTCGAATATTCGTGAACTTGAAGGCACGCTGATTCGTATCACCGCCTTTGCGGCGCTGAACCGCACGCCCGTTGACATGCAGCTCGCCCAAACCGTGCTCAAGGATGCTCTGCCTGGAGACGGATCGTCGCAGATTTCGCCTCGAGACATAATCAACACGGTGGCCGCGTATTACAAGATCAGCTCGGATGACATTTATGGCCGGTCACGTGTTGCAGCTGTTGCTATGGCGCGACAGATCGCGATGTACATCTGTCGCGAGCAGACCGACATGTCACTGCCGAAGATCGGGGCTCTCTTTGGTGGCCGAGATCACACCACGGTTATGTATGCCAATAAGCAGGTTGGCGAGTTGATGCGTGAGCG
>CANGNR010000045.1 GCA_947455385.1 Microbacteriaceae bacterium | reverse complement strand
TTGAAGACCTGGTCCTCTGCAAACATTTCGCGCATGCTCGCCACATTGCTGGTGTCCCAGCCAGAAATGTCGCCGTTGAATGCTGTATCTCTGAACATGCCCGACATGTCAGTGACATTAGAGGTGTTCCAAGCTGAAAGGTCTTGGTTGAACTGCTGATCTCCCACGAAAAGCTGCTGCATCGTGAGCACGTTGGAGGTGTTCCAGTTGGCCAGGCTCTGATTGAAGCCTCTCGCATAGCCGAAGGTTAGGTTCAGGTACTTAGCACTCGAAATGTTCCAGTTGAGCGGTTGACCGCCGTTGTTATAAGCAGTGGTGTCCCAGAACATGGCATAGAAACTCTCGACGTGCGACACGTCCCAGCCGCTCAGGTCCTGGTTGAAGACGCGCGTGGACTGAAAAATCTGAGTCATGTTAACCACGTGGCTGACGTCCCATGACGAAACATCGGTGTTGAAGGACTGCGCGCCTATGAACATTTGTGAGATCGAAGTCGCGCTGCTGAGGTTCCAGTGCGTGGCGTCGGCCTGCCAGGTGTGACCGCCGTTATTGAAATCGCCCGTGCCGGCAAACATGCGGTCAAAGTTTGTTCCCGAGACCGGATTCCAGTTGGACATGTCCTGATTGAAATACCGGTTATCGCTGAACATGTTGTCGAACCTGAGCGATGAACTTACGTCCCAGTTCGAGATGTCCTGGTTGAAAGGCGTTGCCGCGAACATTTCGTTCATCTCAAGCACGTGCGATGTATCCCAGATATTGCCGTTTCTTAGCAACGGATGGCTGCTACCGTTGGTCAGCTCGCCGTTATTGAACTTGGTTCCGCGGAACATGCCCATCATGTCTGTCACACCGTGGGTGTCCCAGTTGCTGATGTCTTGATTGAATTCGCTGGCGTAATAGAACATCGCGAACATGTTGGTGGCACTCGAGGTGTTCCATGCGCCGACAGGCTGGTTGAAAGCGTTCGTTTCTTGGAACATTCCGTTGAAGCTGACTACATTGGCAACGTTCCAGCTTCCGACGGGTTGGTTGAACTCGCGGGCCCGCCAGAACGCGTGGACAAAAGACTGGACGGCGGACGTGTCCCAGGTCGAGATGTCGCCGTTGAACTTCTGGGTGTCCTGAAAGATGCTCTCTGCGCTCGTGACGGTGGAAGTGTCCCAGTGCGTCAGGTCCTGATTGAAGTCCCAGGTGTCATAGAAGGTGTACCTCAAACTCGTGACGCCTGCCGGCAGGGTCGATGGCACCGAGGTGAGGTGGTAAGCGTGGGCGAACGCGTAGCTCAGGTCGGTCAGTCCGAGCGATCCGAACGACTCCACTGCCACCAGCGACTGGTTTCCCCACCCGTCGTAGCCGAATCCCGTTAGCTGGGTGCCGGAGATCTGTACTTGGTAGTCGCCAGAGTTTGAGTAGTCGTGCCAGTACCATCCGGCGTTGTTTAGTGGGCCTTCGGTGCTTCCATCGCCCCAATCGATTGTGATGGTATCGACCGTGCCGCGGAGGGGAATCCCGATGCGGTGGTCGTTGGTGATGTGCTCGTCGAGGATCATCGCACCAGACTGGTTAGCTGGGCCCTCGGGGGCAGCCTGGGTGCTGGCGTGCGCTGGCATTGGGTCAGCGAGGTTCAGGCCGGTGAACACACCGGACAGAACGAACACCATAAGTGCGATGAAACCAACGCGAAGCTGCTTGGACAAAATCGAAACCACGGGAAACCCTCTGCGAGAAGTGTTCTCTGAGTTTATGCTGTGAATTTCAATCCGAGAAACCGTTTACACAGAATTTACTTGGGTACTCCAGATATTCTGCGTAGCCATTTAGCCGAGGCATGCGCCACGCGAAGTCGCGGGCCACCTGTGCGAGGGCCGCCCAAAAGAACACGTTCATCAGGTCGATGCTGAGGTGGCTGATTGATTCGTCGGGAAAAGCTCGGCCGAGCATGCGCCGCAGCAGGCTAGGAACATCGCTCAAACCAAAGCGGTGCAGCGCGGCCCGCACGTCAAACTCGATTTCGCGCGCGCGACGAGGGTTCCAAATTGGGTTGGGCGCATCCTCGTGATGATGCAGCAGCTGGTGCACACGCACCGCCTGCGAATAACGAGCATCGTCTAGCTGGTCGAACACCGGCACGAAACGCTCGATCTCGTATCCCGCCTTGCGCAGGTCGAGCAAATCTGGGTAGTGGATGAAGCGATAGAACGGCACGTGCGGCCGAACAGGAGAGTAAGGCTTGGATGTGAAGCTTGCGAGCAGCGGGTCTGCGCCGAGGGCGGCGGCACCCCACCCCTTAACCGCCGGGTCGGCGTCTAGCTCTAGCTCTTCAAACATCTCTTAATTCTCCGTGGATTCGACGAAGTGGGCGAACTCGAAACGATTTGGCAACATTCCTTTGCCAGACTTCTTTATATGAACAAAACGCGCCACCGCAAGGGCTTCGAGCCGATGATGGAGACCTGGGAACGAGTCTCTGCTGTTCCGCTGGCTCTGGCCGCCGTCGCCTACCTCGGCCTGTGGGCGTTTCAGGTGTTGGCCCCGCTGAGCCCGCTCGAGTGGGATATCACCGAGGGTGGCATCTACCTGATCTGGGCAGTGTTCATCCTGGATTTCGTGCTTCGGTTCATCTCTCACCACGACCGCAAAGACTTCATGAAGCGCAACGTGATCGAGCTGCTCGCCCTGGCCCTGCCGGCGTTTCGGGTCTTTCGCGTGCTTCGCGTGATCACCGCCCTGGGCATCTTCACCCGGGCCGCGCAAACCTTGCAGACCCGCATCAACATTTATCTCGCGGTTGTGACGCCGCTCGTAATCTTCTCAGGGGCGCTCGGAGTCTTTGAAGCCGAACGGAACGAACCGGGCGCCACCATCACGAACTTCGGCGACGCTCTCTGGTATTCGATCGTCACGGTGTGCACCGTGGGCTACGGCGACTACTCACCGATTACGTTTCAGGGGCGCGTGATTGCGACCATCCTGATGTTTAGCGGCGTCGTGCTGCTCTCGTCTGTGACTGCTCTAGTTGCCAGTTACCTATTGAGCAAGAACAACCTTGGCGGAACTCGCCGGCGCAAGTAGCGGCTAGAGCACCGAAACGTAAAAGTTGAGCACGGTTGGGGCCACGGTTAGGCCGGGCTCGAGCTGCTGAATCTTGGCAACGTGCGCGGATGCCATGTGGCCGGTCTCCCAGACCTCGCGGGACTCCCACTTTTCGAACATGTACCAGACCGAAGGGTCCTCCTCGTTAATGACTAGGTCATAGAGGTGACAGCCGGGCTCTGCGAGCGACGCGGCGATAAGTTCGCGATATGCGGCCTCTACCTCAGTGCGCTTCGACAGATCCGGGTGAATTTCGGCTTTGAGATACAGGTAAGGCATGATTCCTAAAGTTTACTAAGCGCCAAGAAGGTCGTGGCGAACGATGATGGCGTCGCGAGCCGGGCCAACGCCGATGGCCGAAATGCGGCATCCGCTCAGGCGCTCGAGTGCCAAAACATAGTCTTGGCAGGTCTTCGGCAGCTCATCGAAGGTGCGGGCGGTCGAAATGTCTTCGGTCCATCCGGCGAAGTTCTCATAGATCGGCTTCGCGTGGTGAAAGTCGCTCTGCGAAACCGGCACCTCTTCGACGCGCTTGCCATCGACCTCGTATGCCACGCAGACCGGAATCTCTTTGAGGCCGGTGAGCACGTCGAGTTTGGTGAGCACGAAGTCGGTGAGGCCGTTGATGCGTGCCGAATAGCGGGCGATCGGGGCGTCGTACCAGCCGCAGCGGCGCGGGCGGCCGGTGGTGGTGCCGAACTCGAAGCCGGTGGCGCGAAGGTATTCGCCCGACTGGTCGAACAGCTCGGTCGGAAACGGCCCAGCGCCGACGCGGGTCGTGTATGCCTTGACGATGCCGATGACGGTCTTGAACTCGCGAGGGCCAATGCCCGAACCCGTAGATGCTCCGCCAGCGGTGGCATTCGAACTGGTGACGAACGGGTAGGTGCCGTGGTCAACGTCGAGCATGGTGGCCTGGCCGCCCTCGAACAGCACGGTCTGGTTAGCCTCGAGCGCCTGGTGCAGCTCGAGCGCGGTGTCGGCGACCATCGGCCGCAGTCGGTCTGCATAAGACAGCAGGTCGGCCACGATTTCATCCGCGGCGATTGCCTTGCGGTTGTAGACCTTGGTCAGCAGCGTGTTCTTTTGATAGAGCGCGCCCTCGACCTTTTGGCGAAGGATGTTCTCGTCGAAAATATCCTGGATGCGAATGCCAACACGGTTGATCTTGTCGGCGTAGGTTGGGCCGATTCCGCGGCCGGTGGTGCCAATCTGGCGCTTGCCCAAGAAGCGCTCGGTGACCTTGTCGAGGGTGCGGTGGTAGGCGGTGATCACGTGGGCGTTGGCCGAGACGCGAAGTTTTGAGGTGTCGATGCCGCGGGCGTTCAAGGCGGCAATTTCGTAGAACAGCACCTCGAGGTCGATGACCACGCCGTTTGAAATAACTGGGATGACGCCCGGCGTCAGAATGCCCGATGGCAGCAGGTGCAGTGCGTACTTTTCGTCGCCGATGACCACGGTGTGGCCGGCGTTGTTGCCGCCATTGAACTTGACCACATAGTCGATGCGCTCGGCCAGCAGGTCGGTGGCTTTGCCCTTGCCCTCGTCGCCCCACTGGGCGCCGATGATCACTACTGCAGGCATGGTTGCTCGCTTCTAGAAAACGGGGGATGCGTGCCTGGCGAGGCACCATTCAAGTTTAGTCGCTGGCGGGTTTGCGGGGTAGGGGTGAGCGGGGTTAGCGGCGCTTGAAGACGTGTTGCTCGACCCAGCAGTGCATCGTGATTGCTGCTGCGGCGCTCGCGTTTATTGAACGGGTTGACCCGAACTGGCTAATCTCAAGCACGGCATCGGCAGCCTCGATTGCGGCCTCGCTCAACCCAGGACCCTCCTGGCCGAAAAGCAGCATGCAGGATTCGGGCAGGTCGTATTCTTCGATTTTCTGACATCCGGGCACGTTGTCGATGGCGATGATCGGCAGAGCACCGCCGTTGGGGCCGAGGCCCGAGGCGTTGCACCAGGCTAGAAAGTCATCGACCGTCGGATGATGCCGCACGTGCTGATACCTGTCGGTGACCATGGCCCCGCGGCGATTCCAGCGGCGATGGCCAATGATGTGAACCTCGGCGGCCAAAAAGGCGTTGGCGGTGCGCACGATTGACCCGATGTTGAGGTCGTGCTGCCAGTTTTCGATGGCAACGTGAAACTTGTGGCGGCGCTTGTCGAGGTCGGCGACGATTGCCTCCATCTTCCAGTAGCGATAGTGGTCGAGCACGTTTCTGGTGTCGCCGTTGGCGAGCAACTCCGGGTCAAACTCATCGCCCAGCGGCCACTCGCCCTGCCAAGGCCCGACGCCCCAGGTGGTCAGCTCGGGCGACTGTGAGGCTTCGCTGAGAAATTCGTCGGCGTTTTTCATTTCTCAAGCCTAGAGGGGCTAGATTGACTTAGTGCCCCGAAAACTCGACAACGAGTGGCTGAGCGAACGCCTCACCGCCACGGGCTTGAACACACTCGAGGCGCTTGCTGAAGCCACAGGCATCAACAAGGGAACTCTTAGCAAATACTTCTCTGGTCGTCAGAAACCAAGCATCGACGTAGTGCAGCCACTTTGCGCCGCCCTGGCCGTTTCACCGGAAACCCTGCTGCGCCAGCTCGGCGCCTACAAATAGTTTTCGGCGCTGCGTATCAAAAGGAAGTTTGGCCTTTGGTCAAATTCCCGCGGGAAGTCGTCGTCAGACATCAGACGAGAAACAAACTCGCTCTCACCTTCAAGAAGCAGCGGCTCGAGAACTCCAAGAATGTGACTCGAGTGGTGGTTCATCCCCGCGTGAATGCGACCCACACCTTCGGGCAGGCGCTCCAGAAAAGGCCGATCTAGTTCGGCGTGAAGTGCCACTTCGATCTTCAAAAAGCCACCTTCACCAGTTGAATCCTAGTTGCTCTTACGCAACTATAGTTGTTTACATTTAACATTTGACCCCCATTGGCGAGGAGAATTTGGTGACCCCAGATATATGTGGAAATCTCGCCGTGTTCACTATTACGCCCCCCCCCGACATTTTGGGGCAAAATCCAGGCCCGCGAGCGCTTTGCTAACCTTGACCCATGGCTGATCGCTCGAAAATCACATCCTGGTTGACCGACATGGATGGCGTGCTCGTGCACGAGGGCGTTGCTCTACCTGGCGCCGCCGAGCTCATCAAGCAGTGGCAGGACTCCGACACCCCGTTCCTCGTTCTCACCAACAACTCGATCTACACCCCGCGCGACCTTGCCGCTCGCCTGCAGCAGACCGGCCTCGACATTCCTGAGGACCGCATCTGGACATCCGCGTTGGCGACCGCCGCGTTCTTGCACAAGCAGAAGCCATACGGGTCTGCCTATGTGATCGGCGAGGCCGGCATGACCACCGCGCTGCACGAGATTGGCTATGTGCAGACCGACAACAACCCCGACTACGTGGTGCTCGGCGAGACCCGCAACTTCAACTTTGACAACCTGACCAAGGCGATTCGCCTGATCAACGGTGGCGCACGATTTATTGCCACCAACCCGGATGCCACCGGCCCATCGGCCGAGGGTCCACTGCCGGCCACCGGTTCTGTGGCGGCACTGATCACCAAGGCAACCGGCAAAGACCCATACATCGTGGGCAAGCCAAACCCGATGATGTTCCGCTCGGCAATGAACAAGATTCAGGCGCACTCGGAGTCGACCGGAATGATTGGTGACCGCATGGACACCGACGTCGTTGCCGGCATAGAGGCGGGTTTGCACACTGTTCTGGTTTTGACCGGCATCGCGGATGACGCTGAAATCGCGAAGTACCCGTTTAGGCCATCCGAGATTCTGAACTCGGTTGCCGACCTACTTGGCTAGGCCGAGGTCTTCGAGCGAGATTGCGCTGAGGTAGCGAAAACCCTCGGCTTCAATAACCTGCTGCGCGCCGGTTGCGCGGTCGACCACTGTTGCAACGGCAACCACTGTGGCGCCTGCTTCGACGAGGGCCTTGGCCGCGGTGAGCGGCGAGCCGCCGGTCGTCGACGTGTCTTCGAGAACGATTACGCGCTTGCCCTTAACGTCTGGGCCCTCAACCTGGCGGCCCATTCCGTGAGCCTTGGCGGCCTTGCGAACAACAAACGCGTCGACTGCGCGGCCGCGGGCAGCGCCCTGGTGCAAGACCGCGGTGGCTACCGGGTCGGCACCCATGGTGAGGCCACCAACGGCATCGAAGTCGGTTATTCCGGCGTCATCAAGCATGTTCAACATGACCTCACCGATCAGCGGGGCGGCCTCGTGGTGCAGGGTGGCTCGACGAAGGTCAACGTAGTAGTCGGCTTCGATGCCGCTCGAGAGGGTGACGCGGCCGTGCACAACGGCGAGCTCCTTGATTAGTTCAACGAGTCTGGCGTGAGCGGCGGCATCAAAAGTCATGGATTAAGTTTAAGAGGTGCGCATTGCTACCCATAACGTGAACTCCATTCGAACCCGCGTCGGCAGGGTCGCCGACTGGCTGCAGCGCAGCAACACCGACGTGCTCGCGATGCAAGAGATTAAGTGCAAGCCAGAGCAGTTTCCGGTGCAAGCTTTCGAGGATGCCGGCTACACCGTCACCATGCACGGTCTCAACCAGTGGAACGGCGTTGCCTTCGCTAGCCGGATTCCCGCCGAGGACATCGAGATCGGTTTTTCGGGCATGCCAGGTTTCGGCAAGGATGACGCCCAAGAGGCTCGCGCGCTTGGCGCGACGTTTGACGGGGTCAGGCTCTGGAGTCTCTATGTGCCGAACGGCCGCACTCTTGACGACCCGCACTATGACTACAAGCTCGAGTGGCTCGACCGCCTGGCATCCAACGCAGCGGAGTGGCTCGAACATGAGCCCGACCTACCTTTGGCGCTGATGGGTGATTTCAATATCGCTCCGCTCGACAGCGACGTGTGGAACATCGACGACTTCGCTGGGGCAACGCACGTTTCGGCTCCCGAGCGCAGGGCTTTCGCCGCTTTCGAGCAGATCGGGTTCGAAGACGTAGTGCGCCAGCGCGTGCCCGAGGGCTACACCTATTGGGACTACCAGCAGCTGCGCTTTCCGCGCAACGAAGGCATGCGCATCGACTTCATCCTCGGTTCTGAGGCTTTTGCAGAACGCGTGACAAGTGCGGTCATCGACCGCAACGAGCGCAAGGGCGAGGGGCCGAGCGACCACGTGCCGGTCGTCGTAGATATCGACTAGCGGGCCATCCAGCGCTTGCGCTCTTCTGGCGCGAGTTTCTCAATCGCGTAGCGCAACGTTGTGCGCGGCATCTCGCGGTGATGCTTGGCTAGGAACGCCCGCAACACCTCTAGGTCTCGGTTGCCGATCTCGCGCAGCATCCAGCCGACCGCTTTGTGAATCAGGTCGTGGTCGTCGTGCAGCAGCTTCATCGCGATGTGCTGTGGCACGCCATATTCGCCAGCCCGGATGTGCGCAAAGGTGAACATCATAGCGGTGCGGCGCTCCCACAGGTTGGCACTCTCGCTCATGCGCAGGATCAGGGTCTTCATTGGGTGCTCGACAAGGTACGCCCCTAGGTAGGGCGCGCTGGTGTCGACGAGGTCCCAGTTGTTGACGCGGCCACGCTTGACCGCGCCGACGTAGAAGTCAAAAAGTTCGCCCCGAAGCACCCTCGTTTTGGCGCGCTGAAACTTGTCAACCAGGATGTGCAGCGCGGTCAACCGACACTCGT
>CANGNR010000044.1 GCA_947455385.1 Microbacteriaceae bacterium | reverse complement strand
TTCTAGGATGCCGATTGAGCGCTCCCTCAGGTATGCCTTGAGTTTCTTGCGGTCAAAGGGAATCTCGTCGAGCACGCGGTATGCGCGCAACCATGGCGATGCCGCGGCGGCATCCGTGTGGTCTTTCGTGGCGTCGGCGGGGGAGGTCAGGTAGGCGATGGCGGGGTCGAGTGTTCGCAGGTTGAGCTGCTCGGCAAGCTCGCCGATCAGGTGCGCGCGGATGATTCCGGCGTCGGGCTCATAGACGAAGGAGCCGAGCTCGCCGACCGGGGCGGGGGATTGGTCGGCGCTGCTGGAGTTGAACTCGTGGCGCTTGCCTTCGTTGAGCAGCAGCACCGAGCGCTTGACCTCGGGTCGGGCGAGCGAGCCAAACCAGAGGCCTAGCTCGACCAGGTCGCCACCAACCGAAACCCACTGAGCCTCGGCCTCGGCGGGAATGCCTTCGTGCGGGTGGCCGGGCCCGAGTTTGATTCCGGTGGGTTTCTTGGCGGCCTGTTCGAGCACCCAGTTGAAGTTTGGCGAGTAGTCGGCGGGGTTGAACTTGCGTTTGGCGGCGGCGCCTCGAGGCCCGCCGAGTTCGCGCCTGGCCGGGTCAAAGAAGAGCGCATCAAAAGCCGATAGGTCAACCGCGGGGTCGGTGACGTCGGCCTGAGTCACGGTTGCGTTCTCGAAAGGGTTCAGGTTGTATTGGGCGACCGCCGCGGTCACCTCGTCGATCTCGAACGCGCTCACCGTCAGCCCGATGCCGGCCAGCGCAAGTGACTCGGCGCCGATGCCGCAGCCTAGGTCGGCCACTCGCTCGAAGCCTGCCGCCCTAAAGCGCCCGGCGTGCTGCGCGGCAACGTTGAGCCTGCTCGCCTGCTCGAGGCCATCCTCGGTAAACAACATTTGGCTGGCGAAGTCGCCAAACTTGGCGCGCGCACGCCGGCGCAACTTTGCCTGACTCAAGACCGCGGCGACCAGGGCGGCATCGTGGCCTGCCCCGCGCAGCTCGCTCACCAGCTTGAGCACGTCGGCCTTGGCCTCGAGGTCGCCGACCTGCTCTAGCAGGCGCTGGCCGCTTGGGCTCAGCAGCTGAACAAAGTCTTCGCGATTCACAGCCCAAGGCTACCAAGCGTGGCTTTAGGTCAGTTTCTCACCGCCAACGTTCTGCACAATCCGCGCAGATTTTGACGCATTGGCCGAGGGTAATCTAAACTCTTTATTAGCACTCGCAGGTCGAGTGTGCTAACCCAAACTAGAAGAGGTCAATGTGTCTGTAACCATCAAGCCACTAGAGGATCGCATCGTCGTTCGCCCACTCGAGGCTGAGCAGGTCACCGCTTCGGGTCTGGTCATTCCAGACACCGCAAAAGAGAAGCCACAAGAGGCCGAGGTAATCGCAGTTGGTCCGGGTCGCGTAGACGACAAGGGCAACCGCATTCCCGTTGACGTAACCGTCGGCGACAAGGTCATCTTCTCGAAGTACGGCGGCACCGAGCTCAAGTTCGATGGCCAGGAGTACCTGATTCTCTCGGCTCGCGACGTTCTCGCAGTAGTCGTTCGCTAGTCAAACAACTTGGTCGCAAGACCCAAGGCCCGGGCTTCGGCTCGGGCCTTTTCTTTTGGCGTTAGGTTTGTCTGGTGAGCACCCACCAGAAACCAGCCAAGTCCGAAATCGGCACGGGGCTAGGTTTCGGCCTGATTGCGTACTTCATCTGGGGCAGCTTTCCGCTCGTGATCACCGGCCTGACCTTTGCCTCGCCCTGGGAGGTCGTGGTCTGGCGCATCGTATTTGGCTTTGCCACTGCGGCGCTGCTAATCACTGGGACGCGCGGATGGCGAACCTTCGCGCAGGTTCTGCGCAGCCGCACCGACCTAACCTGGTTGGCGGTTGCTGCTGTGTTCATCCTGGTGAACTGGCAGGTCTATGTGATCGGCGTTCAGGCCCACCGCGTGGTCGAGACCGCACTCGGCTACTTCATCAACCCGCTGGTCACGATTCTGCTCGCGGTGGTGTTCTTGCGCGAGCGCCTGCGGCCGCTGCAGTGGGCAGCCGTCGCCATGGGGGCAATCGCGGTCACCGTCTTGACCATCGACTATGGCCACCTGCCCTGGATCGCCCTGACCCTGGCGGCATCCTTTGGAATCTACGGGTTAGCAAAAAATAAACTCGGCGGCAAGGTCTCGCCGCTCAATTCGTTTGCCTACGAGTCTGGGATGGTGCTGCCGATTGCCGCCGTTCAGGCGGTTTGGGTCGCCACCTCGGGCGGAGGCCTGCAGTTCGGGGCAGCCGGCCCACTTGATTCGATCGGCCTCGCGTCATTCGGAGTGCTCACCGCCGTGCCTCTCATCCTCTTTGGTGCGGCCGCCAAGCGCCTCCCGCTCTCGTATATCGGATTCATGCAGTACCTCACGCCGGTGATTCAGTTCACCCTGGCGCTAACGGTCTTTCACGAGCCCATGCCGGTTGCTCGCTGGATCGGCTTTGGCTTGGTCTGGGTTGGGCTCGCGCTGCTGAGCGCAGATATCCTGCGCCAACGTTCTGCGTCAAGACGCTAGCGTCGCTCGCGCGGCCTGATTCTCGCCAAAGCCGTCATCCGCGTGGTTTTGTTCGCTTGGGGCAATGTAAATACCTTGTTACAAACCATTACCAATGGCTTTTTTGGCCTTGCATTAGTGGTTATTCTTGAGGAAGCGTCTCACGTAGGAGTGGGCGTCCAACCAATTAGGAGATACAACATGAGCGCAAACCTAAAGCGCGCGGTTGCTACCGCTGCAGCAGCTGCAGTTATCGCTACCGCACTCGTTGGCGGCGCCTCTGCTGCCAGCGCGGCAAGCAGCCCGCTAAAGATCGGTGCAATCGTTCCAATCACCGGAGCCCTTGCATTCCTCGCACCACCAGAGATCGCCGGTATCCAGATGGCAGTTGACGACGTCAACGCAGCCGGTGGCGTGCACGGTGCACCTGTTCAGCTTCAGTTCCAGGACTCGGGCGACACCACCACCCCTAACGTTGCACCTGCTTCGGCAAACACCCTGCTCAACTGGGGCGCACAGGCCATCGTCGGTGCCGCTTCGTCGGGTGTCTCGAAGTTGATCATCAACAACATCACTGGCCACAAGGTCGTTCAGATCTCGCCAGCTAACACCTCGCCAGACTTCACCACCTGGAAGGATGGCGGCTACTACTTCCGCACCGCTCCTTCAGACCTGCTGCAGGGTGCCATCATTGCCAACCAGGTCGCCGTTGACGGCAACCGCAAGGTAGCAGTCATTTACCAGGACTCGTCCTACGGTAACGGTCTGGCCACCAAGGCTGTGTCGGTTCTCAAGGCCAAGGGTGTCACCGTAACCGGTACCTACAAGTTCGCCGAGGGTGAGAGCAACTTCTCGACCATCGTCGCTTCGGCACTGGCCAAGGGCCCACAGGCTGTCCTCCTCATCTCGTACGACGAGTCGAAGAAGGCCATCCCAGCTCTGCAGGCAAAGAAGTTCGCCGGCAACAAGATCTACCTGGTTGACGGTAACCTCGCTGACTACAGCGACCAGTCGTTCGCTTCGTACCTCAAGGGCGCCAAGGGTACCCTTCCTGGTAAGGCAACCGACGCATCGTTCAAGAAGCGCCTCGCAGCAAGCTACGCAGCACACAACGGCGGTGCTGAGCTGACCGAGTACGCATACGGCGCTGAGGCATACGACGCAACCATCCTGATTGCACTTGCTGCAACCGAGGGTTCGAACTACGGTCCTGCAATCCAGAGCCACATGATCGATGTCTCGACCGCAGGCACCAAGGTCACCACCTTCAAGGCAGGCGCTGCTCTGCTCAAGAAGGGTAAGAACATCGACTACGAAGGCCAGAGCGGTCCTATCGAGTTCGACAAGGTCGGCGACCCAACCGGTGCTTACATCGGCATCTACCAGTACGACAACAAGGGCGTTTACGCAACCCACCTGCTAAAGGTTGTTGCTGGAAACACCGTCAAGTAGTACTAGTACTCAGCTAAAGAAGAATCCCCCGGCCACTGGCCGGGGGATTCTTTTTGTCTCTAGTGACTAGGTCTTGTCGAGTTTCGACCGGGTGATCGAGTTGGCTATCGAAGCCTAGAGGTCGGCCAGGTTGCCCAGGTAGAGCTCGACCATCTTGGGGTCGTTTAGCAGCTCGCGACCGGTGCCGGTGTGCGCATCGGTGCCCTGGTCGAGCACGTACGCGCGGTCACAGATTTGAAGGCAGCGGCGAGCGTTCTGCTCGACCATGATCACGGTCACACCGGCCTCATTGACCTCACGCACGCGCATGAACGCCTCATCCTGGCGAACCGGCGAGAGGCCCGCAGAAGGCTCGTCTAGCAAGAGCACGGATGGGTTGACCATGAGCGCGCGGCCCATTGCGACCATCTGACGCTCACCGCCCGAGAGCGAGCCGGCGCGCTGGTTGCGCCGCTTGGCTAGGTCAGGAAAAATGCCGGTGACGAACTCAAAGCGCTCGGCGAAGGCCTGAGGGTTCTGAAAGACGCCCATCTCGAGGTTCTCTTGAATCGTCAGGCTCGGAAACACGTTGTTGGTCTGCGGCACAAAGGCAACGCCCTTGCCAACGAGTTTGTTGGCCTTTAGCCCGGTGATGTCTTCGCCGTTCAGCAGGATGCTGCCGCCACGAATGTTGACCAAACCAAAGATGGCCTTGAGGAGCGTCGACTTGCCGGCGCCGTTTGGGCCGATGATGCCGATAAGTTCGCCCTGATTCGCGATGAGCGAGCAGTCGTTGAGAATGTTGACGCCGGGGAGGTATCCCGCGACGAGGTTCTTGGCTTCGACTACTGGCACGTTGCTAGCTGTGGTCATTAGTTGGCCTCTTTCGCAATCTTGTCGGCGCCTAGGTCGCTGTCGTGGTGTGCGCCCAGGTAGGCGTCGATCACGGCAGGGTTCTTCATGACCTCGTTTGGTGGGCCCTCGGCAACGATGCGACCCTCGGCCATCACGATCACCCAGTCAGAGATGTGGCGAACCATGTGCATGTCGTGCTCGACGAAGAGCACGGTGGTGCCGTCATCCTTGAGGCCCTTGATGTGCTCGAGCAGGCTCTGCGTCAGCGCGGGGTTCACACCGGCCATTGGCTCATCGAGCATCACGAGCACAGGCTTGCTCATCAGCGCGCGAGCCATCTCTAGCAGCTTGCGCTGTCCGCCCGAGAGCGATGCCGCAAAGTCATCTGACTTGGCGTCGAGTTTGAAGCGCTTGAGTAGCTCTTCGGCTGCCACTGTGATCTCGGCCTCGCGCTTGCGCCACAGCGGGCGCACCAGCGCGCGCAGAAGGCTCTCGCCGGGCTGGTGCTTGGCGCCGAGGCGCATGTTGTCGAGCACGGTCAACAGGCTGAGGGCCTTGGTCAGCTGAAAGGTTCGAACCATGCCGATGCGGGCAACCTTGAAGGCTGGCACGCCGGCTAGGTCGCGACCCTGAAAGGTCCACTTGCCGGTGTTTGGCTTGTCGAAGCCGGTCAGCAGGTTGAACAGCGTGGTCTTGCCTGCGCCGTTTGGGCCGATGAGTGCGGTGATCTTGCCGCGCGGAATCTCGAGGTGCTCGACATCCACGGCCACGAGGCCGCCAAACTCACGACGAACTCCATCGGCAACCAGAATCGGGTCGACCTTGGCAACTCCCGGAGCGGCCGGGCCCTTTGCGATTTCGTTAGCCATTGAACAAGGTCTCCTTCTTGTTTCCGAACAGACCCTGAGGCCTAAAGATGACCAGAAGCATCAGCGCGAGACCAACCAGGATGAGTCGGATCTGACCGACCTGAGGTATCGTCAGGCTACCCATCCAGTGAATGGCAACTAGGCCCTCGAGAACCTTTTGGATGAAGGCGAAGAGCGTAAAGAACACCACGCCACCGGCGATTGGGCCGAGCACCGTGGTTGCGCCACCGAGCAGCAGCACCGTCCAGATGGTGAAGGTGAAGTTGGTTCCCCAAACGGTCGGCTGAACGGTCTGCGAGTTGATCACGAAGACCATGCCGCCGAGGGCCGCCATGCAGCCACCGAGAATCAGTGCCTGCATCTTGTAGAGATAAACGTTCTTGCCGAGGCTGCGCACGGCATCCTCGTCTTCGCGAATACCCTTGAGCGCGCGGCCCCAAGGGCTGCGGGTCAAGAAGTAGGTGAGCAGGGCGCAGACCACCACGAGCAGCCAGCCGACGATGTCGACCCAGATTTGGTCTTGGGTGAGCGAGTTGCCGAACACCTGGTATTCGCCAGCGGGAACCGGGTTGAGCGAGTAGAACGTGCCACCGAACTCGCTGAGACCCTCAGCGCCACCGGTGATGACGTTTCCGCTTGGGTCGGTGATTGCCGATGAAGTGGCAACGAACTTGAACACCTGAGCGGCAGCGATGGTCACGATGGCCAGGTAGTCGGCACGAAGGCGCAGGGTCGGAATACCCAGCAGCACCGCAAAGATCACCGCGCAGAGCAAACCGAAAAGCACCGAAAGCACAAGGGGAGCCTTGAAGTCGAGTGCGGCGATCGCATAGCCGTAAGCGCCGACCGCGGCGAAGGCTGCCTGGCCGAAGTTGAGCAGACCGGTGAAGCCGAAGTGAATGGCCAAACCGATGGCACACAGCACGAATGCTGCGGTGCCGGCGGTGATGAGCTCACCGAACGACGATTGAAGGGCAACTATTAGATCCATGTTTTATCGCCTAACCCAGTCGCTGCTTCTTGCCGAGGATGCCTTGTGGGCGAACCAGCAGAACCAGAATCAAGATGAACAGAGCGGATGCGTAGGTGAGGTCGGTTGGAATCACCAAGGCCGAGGTCTCAACCACGAGGCCGATGATGATTGCGCCGACCGCGGTGCCGAGCGAGGTGCCGAGGCCGCCGAGGGTGGTTGCCGCGAATAGCAGCAGCAGAATGTCGAAGCCGGTGCTCCAGTTGGCCTGGTATCGGAGGCCCCACAGCACGCCCGCGATGCCGGTCAGTAGACCCGCCAGAATCCAAACGATGCGAATGATGCGCTCTACGTCGATACCCGTGGATGCCGCCAGCGACGAGTTGTCGCTCACCGCGCGGGTTGCCTTACCGATGCGAGTCTTAGTCAAGAAGAGTGCGACGCCAGCCAGAGCCACAGCGCTGATGCCCATGCCGATAAGCGAGGTGCTTGTGGTGGTGATTGGCGCCATCCAAGCGACGGGTTCGGTCGAGCTGCCCAGGTCTTTGGTTTCGCCGCCGAAGAAAATCAGAATCAGGTAGCGAAAGACGATCGAGAAACCGATCGACACGATCATCATCTGGTTGAGACCGAGGCGACGCCTGCGTAGCGGACGCCAGATCGCCGCATCCTGCAGATAGGCCGAGGCGCCAACCGCCACGATTGCGACTGCACCGGCAGCCAGAATCGGCCATCCGAGAATTTGGGTCATAAACCAGGTGAGCATCGCGCCGAGCGAAACCATGTCGCCGTGCGCGAAGTTGCTAAAGCCGGTAGTGCCGAAGATTAGCGAGATTCCGATGGATGCGAGGGCCAGCAGCAGACCCATGTTGAGGCCGTTGAAGAGGCGGTCGGCCAGCTGCGCCCAGATCGAAACCGAGGTGTCTGCGACCTTGCCGAGCGGAAAGATAACGCCCTGGTCGCTCGTGACGGTGAGGTCGACGGCCTGCGATGCCTGGTCTGCTGGGTCAACGCCGACGCCAGCCGGCAAGGTCGAGGTCTCGATCGAAACGGTGTACTTGGCCGGCTTTGCGACGGTCAGCATGAAGTAGCCGTTTTCGTCAGAGAGCACACAGGCGTCGACGCCGTTGCCGGTCAGGTTCACCTGCACGCCCTTGAGCGGGGTCTCGCCGTTGTTGAGCAGGGTGCCCTCGACGATGTATGGCAGCGTTGGGTCGGCCGCTGCACAGGTTGCCGCCTGAGCCGGGGATGCGGCTGTGCCGCCTAGCAGTGTCGCGAATACCGTGCCCAAAAGCAACAGAAGTCCCGCGAGCGAGCGAAGTCTGGTCAAATGCCGAACCTCCAGATTGGGGCGCGAAACTTGCTCTCGCGCAATCAGTCTTTAGGTTACTTGAAAATGAACTTTCAACCGCCCCTAACGCCAAGATTCCAAGGCTGCGCAGAGGGGTAGAATTGCCCCACCGCTTTCCTTTCGATTTAGGGCTCTAATGACACAATCTGATCCTTTTGCCTTTGTTGGACTCACCTACGACGATGTGCTGCTGCTGCCAGGCGAATCCGACGTCGTGCCGAGCCAGGTAAACACCAGAACCCGCATCACCAAGCGAATCGAAATCAACGTTCCGCTGCTTTCTAGCGCGATGGATACCGTGACCGAGGCCCGCCTCGCGATTGCGATGGCGCGTCAGGGCGGAATCGGTGTGTTGCACCGCAACCTATCGCTCGAGCAGCAGGCAACCCAGGTTGACCTGGTCAAGCGTTCAGAAGCCGGCATGATCACTCACCCGGTGACCACCACCCCGCTGTCGACTATCCAAGAGGTTGACGACCTCTGCCGTCAGTACCGCGTTTCTGGCCTGCCGGTCATTGACGAAGACGGCATCCTGGTTGGCATCGTGACCAACCGCGACATGCGCTTTGTGCTCGACGTTCAGCGCACCACCACCCTGGTGAAAGACGTCATGACCCCGACCCCGCTGGTCACCGGCCACGTTGGCGTCAAGCCAGAAGAGGCCATCGCGATCTTCGCCCAGCACCGCATCGAAAAGCTGCCGATCGTTGACGAGGGCGGCAAGCTTCGCGGCCTAATCACCGTCAAGGATTTCGACAAGAGCGAGAAGTACCCGCTGGCATCTAAGGATGCCCACGGACGCCTGCTCGTCGCCGCCGCTGTCGGCGTTGGCGCCGATGCGTGGGAGCGCTCGATGGCACTCGTTGACGCAGGCGTTGACATCCTTGTTGTTGACACCGC
>CANGNR010000043.1 GCA_947455385.1 Microbacteriaceae bacterium | reverse complement strand
CGCGAACTGGCCTTCGCCCTCGATCAGGTCACCCTCGGTCTTGTATTCCTCACATCCGACGCAGTAGTTGCCCTCGTATGAGCCGCGGTAGATGAAGCCGGTGTCATAGAGGTGCTGCAAGAACTTCTGGACGTTCTTTTCGTGGCGAGGTTCGGTGGTGCGAATGAAGTCTTGGTTGTCGATGTCGATGGTCTCGAGCAGTGGAAGCCAGGCCTCGGCAACTAGCTTGTCGGCCCATTCTTGAGCCGAAGTCTTGTTTGCGGCCGCCGTGCGCAGAATCTTTTCGCCGTGCTCATCGGTGCCCGTGAGCAAGAACGAAGCCTCGCCTCGCTGGCGGTGCCAACGGGCCAAAACGTCTGCTGCAACCTCGGTGTAGGCGTGCCCGATATGCGGGGCATCGTTCACATAGAAGATCGGCGTCGTGACATAGAACGACTCACCGTTTGGGGTTGCAGGCATAGGTTCTATCTTACTTTTAGGGCCTAGACATTGTTTCGGGCTATTACACAGCGGTTTTCAAAACACCCCAGGATGATCAGCCTCGGGCGTCAAGCGCCGCCTGATAGAGCTCTGACTTGCTCACGGCGTGCTGCTCGGCGATGGCGGCGACGGCGTCCTTTAGGCGCTCGCCGTCGGCGACTCGCGCCAAGACCATGGCCGTGAGCGATTCGGCATCGACCTCGGCAGGCTCGGCGCCGGCGATAACCAGAACCATCTCGCCCTTGGGCTCGCTCGCGGCCCACTCGGCAAGCTCGGCGAGACTGCCGCGAACGGTCTGCTCAAACTTCTTGGTCAGTTCGCGCGACAGGCTCGCCCTGCGCTCTGAGCCGAGCACCGCGGCGGCATCGGCTAGTGATTCAGCCACTCGGTGCGGAGATTCGAAGAAGATCATGGTGCGAGTCTCGGTGGCCAATGCCGAAAAGGTTTTGCGCCGCTCGCCCTGCTTGCGCGGCAAGAAGCCCTCGAAGCTGAAGCGATCGGTCGGCAGACCAGAGACCGCGAGCGCTGCCAGCACGGCGCTTGGCCCTGGCACAACCGTTACCTCGATGCCTGCAGCCACGGCAGCTCGCACCAGGGCAAAGCCTGGGTCGCTCACGGTTGGCATCCCTGCGTCGCTAACTACGAGCACGTCTTGTTCGGCGGCAATCTCGAGTATTTCGGCGACCCGTTCGGTCTCGTTGTGTTCGTGCAGGCTGAAGAGTCGCGCCTGCACCTTCACGCCGAGCATGTTGGCCAACTTGAGCAGAGAGCGCGTATCTTCGGCGGCGATAAACCTTGCGTTGCCGAGCCACTCGACGAGGCGCGGTGAGGCGTCGGCGAGGTTTCCGATCGGGGTGGCGGCGATGATGAGCACGCTCTATTGTCGCAAACTAGGCTTGGCTTATGACCTTGAAATGGATGCGATTGACCCCCGTTGGCAATCGCATCGGCATCTTTATGGTCTTAGCCATCGCCGCATTCACCCGCTTCTTCAACCTCGCGACTCCGCACCGCCTCGTCTTCGACGAGACCTATTACGTGAAAGATGCTTTCACCCTGGGCATCGCGGGTCACGAGCTTGCCTGGAAGACCGATCCAAACCCCCTCTTTGAAGCCGGAAAACTCAATCAGTTCACTCAGGATCCGGCGTTTGTGGTTCATCCCCCGCTCGGAAAGTGGCTCATCTGGCTTGGCATGCAGCTCCTCGGGGCAGACTCAAGCCTTGGCTGGCGATTCTCGGTGGCCTTGCTGGGTGTGGCGAGCGTTGGGCTTTTGATTGCGGTGGCAAACAAACTCTTCGGTTCGATGCGCTGGGCTCTGGTCGCCGGGCTACTGCTTGCCATAGACGGACTCGCAATCGTGATGTCGCGCACCGCGATTCTCGACTCAATGCTTGGCTTTTTTGTTTTGCTCGCTTTCTGGTTCTTGTTGCTCGACCGCGAGCGCTCGAGGTTTGGCAGTTCGTGGCGCAGACCCTGGCTCCTTTGGATGGGCCTCGCCCTCGGTGCGGCAACCTCGGTCAAGTGGTCTGGCGCATACTTCGCGGTTTTCTTCTTGGCCTGGATTGTGGTCGCCGATGCGCTGACGCTTCGCAGGCTCGGCGATGGATCCCACAGTCGTTGGATCGGCCGCAGCACGCTTCGCGCTTTGACCACCGGCATTTTGGTCGCCCCCATCGTATTCATCTCGTATGTGGTCTCTTGGACTGGCTGGCTGGTCACGCTTGGAGGCTACGACCGGTCGTTCGCCGACACGCCGGCCAACCGATGGACCGGACTTTTTAGCTGGGTGCCGAACCCGTTGCAGAGCCTTTGGCGGTATCACCTCGAGCAATACGGTTTTCACGTTTCGCTTCGCACGCCGCACTCCTATGCGTCGAGCCCGCTCACTTGGCTCTTCAATCTGAGGCCGGTTGCCTTCTTCTATGAGGGCAACGACTTCGGCAAGAACGGTTGCGGCTTTGCCGGAGGCTGCTCGAGTGCGGTGACCGCGCTTGCGAACCCTCTAATCTGGGCGGCAGCCACGGCCGCGCTCGGGTTCGCCATCTATCGCGCGGTCAAGTATCGCGACTCCGTCGCCGGCCTCGTGCTACTCGGCGTCGGCGCCGGCTACCTGCCCTGGATGCTGTATCTCAACCGCACGGTCTTTCAGTTCTACTGCGTCGCCTTCGAACCCTGGCTAATTCTCGGCATCACCTATGCGCTGGCGCACTACTGGCGCACGCGTGAGCTCGAGCACCGGCCATCCGCGTTGAAATGGATTCGTCTGTTCATCGGTTTAGCTGTCGGGCTCAGCGTGTATTTTTATCCGATCTGGTCGGGCATGACCGTGCCCTACTGGTTTTGGGCGGCCCACATGTGGCTCCCCTCTTGGATCTAGACAGGACTTCGATTGGCTAAGTATTCGACCGTCTGGCGCACTAAGGGTGTTGCCTCTCTGGTCTCATCGCAGCTTCTCGCGAGGTTTCCGTTTGGCCTCATGAGCGTTGCCTTCGTGATGCACGTCTATGCCACGCAGCACAGCTACGCGATCGCGGGCATCGCGCTCGGCGCCGAGTCGATTGCCAACGGAATCAGCGGCCCAATTTTGGCCCGCGCGCTCGGTCGTTTTGGCGTTCGCCGCACCCTCGTCATCTCGATGTTCATTTCGGCGGCCGCCCTGCTGGCTATGGCCTTCTGGGTTGCCCCACCGCTCATCGTGATCGCGCTCTCGGCGCTCGTCGGTTTCGCCTCGCCGCCGATTCAGACCACCGCCCGCACAGCGTATCCGAGCAAAGTTTCTGGTTCGGGGCTGACCACTCTCTTTGCCTTGGATGCGAACCTGCAAGAGATCATCTGGGTGCTCGGGCCGATTTTGGCAACCAGCCTGGCTGCCGGGCTAGGCACCTGGTCGGCAATCACGTTTATGGCGGTCGGCATGTCGAGCGGAACCCTCTGGTTCATCGCCAACGACGCCGTAAAGAGCCTGAAACTGCCGCGGCCAAATAAGAGCATGTTGACCGTGCTGAAAAAGCCAATGGTTCTCGCAAACGCTCTAACTGGCTTCTTTCTGATCGGCGGTTTCAGCGGCGTCGAGGTTGGAGCCGTGGCGATTCTGCCAAAAGTGACCGCGGGGCTTGTGATTGGTGCGCTTTCGGTCGGTTCGATCATCGGCGGATTCGGCATCGGCCATCGACTAAAGTCGGCAAAGTTTCTGCCCGTGATGCTCGGCATCTCGGCCTTCGGCTACATGTTGACTTTTATCACCCCAACTGAGCCACTGTGGATGGCCACGGCCTGGTTCATCTCAGGCCTCGGCGTGGCCCCGGCGCTCGGATTACTGGGCGCACTAATCGGCCACCAGCTCGATGCTGGCGACTCGAGCGAGGCCTACGGATGGATTAACACGGCCCAGGTAACCGGTTATTCGGCGGCTGCCGCTGTCTCGGGAATACTTGTTGAAACGGTTTCGCCGGTCGCGCCAATTGCTCTCTCGGTGGTCTTCGCCGTTGGTGCGATTTTGCTGTCGCTTTGGGTCGTGCGTCACAGCCCCACCGAGGCTCACGCCTAGGCTTAAGTCGAACACCCCAAGGAGTCACAGATGCCCGTTTATGCCGTCAACTACTTTTATGCCGCAGCAGAGGAGCACCTCGCCGAGGTCAGACCGCAGCACCGCGCGTGGCTGACCACCCAACTCGAGGCCGGCAACCTTCTCGCCAGCGGGCCTATGGTTGGGTATCCGGCAGCGCTGTTGATTTGGCGCGCCGACGATGTCGAGGCTCTGAGCGCACTTCTCGACCAAGACCCATTCGACCAGGCCAACATGATTGGCGAGCGCACGATCTCGGAATGGAATGCCATCTTCGGGCCTTTTAGTAGCTAACCGAGCCGCGGATTTTCGCGGCATCCACGGATTGAGTTTGGAGCCAAATGCGAGTCTTGATTTCTGGCGCTAGCGGCCTTGTCGGCACCGAACTGAAGCGGCAGTTGCTGGCGGCTGGCCACACCCCCATTTCGCTCGTGCGAGGCAGAGCTGCCGGCGATGGCGAACTCGCCTGGAACCCGTCAAAGGGCGAACTGGCAGCTGGCGCATTAGAAGACATTGACGCGGTGGTGAACCTTGGAGGCGCAACCACTGGACGCATTCCTTGGAGCAAGGATTACAAGCGCGAACTGATTGCCTCGCGCATCGATTCGACCAGGACTCTGGTTTCTGCCATCAACGCGGCCAAGAGTCCACCGAAGGTTTTGATTAGCGGATCGGCGAGCGGCTTCTATGGAGATTCGGGCGACCGCGTTCTCACCGAGGAGTCGCCAAAGGGCTCGGGATTTCTCGCGGATCTCGCCGCCCAATGGGAGGCCGAAGCCCTAAAGGCCAAGACCCGCGTTGTCCTGGTTCGAACCACGATGGTGATGTCACGTCAGCTTGGAGCGCTTGGGCGCCTCCTGCCACTACTTCGGGCGGGATTGGGCGGCGCACTTGGCAGCGGCAAGCAGTGGTGGGCCTGGATTAGCCTGCCCGATGAGGCTCGTGCCATCATCCACTTCATTGAAAACAAGGATGCCTCCGGCCCCTACAACCTGACCGCGCCAGAGGCTGCCACCTGCGGGCAGATCGTTAAGTCGCTGGCCAGACACTTGCACCGTCCGGCAATCGCAAAGGTGCCAGCGTTCGCGCTGCGGTTGTTCTTGGGCGAGGCCGCCGTCGAGTTGCTGCTTTGCTCGCAGAACATGAGCGCACAGCGCCTGCTCGACTCGGGTTTCGAGTTTAAATACCCTACTCTCGACCAGGCTTCGGCATGGGTGGTCGGCCGCGACTAGCCGGCAAGCAACAACCTGAGTTTAAGAAGAAAGGGCCCCGACCGAAGTCGGGGCCCTTCACCTTTGACTACTTCTTTGGAGCGGCCTTTGCGGCAGGCTTGGCAGCCGGCTTCTTAGCGGCCGGAGCCTTGGCGGCAGCAGGCTTTGCGGCCGGTGCCTTCTTGGCAGCCGGCTTCTTAGCGGCCGGAGCCTTGGCGGCTGGCTTAGCTGCAGGCTTGGCGGCAGGCTTGAGCGACTTCTCGGCATCCTTCACTGCCTTGGCAACGGTCTTCTCGGCATCCTTGACAACCTTGGAGACGGTCTTCTTAGCCTCGGCGGTCTTGGCCTTAGCAACCTTTACGCCTTCGGCAACCTTCTTTTCGGCGGCAACCTTCTGCTCGGCGGCAACCTTGCCGGCCTTCTTGGCCACAACGGTCGACTTCTTGTCGATGTCCTTGACGGTCTTGTTGACTTGCTTCTTTACCTGCTTCTTGACGGCCTCAACCTCTGGCTTTGCGGCAACGGCAATTGCCGCCGCAACTTCACCGATGTTCTTGCCGAGTTCCTCAAGAGCTGGCTGCGAGTTCTTGACTGCCTTCTGAACGGCAGGGGTCGATTTCTTGATGATGCGCTGTAGACGGTCGAACAGGCTCATTTGATACTCCTAGATTTGGGGGCAGCCACCTACGGTGGCGATATCAAAATTCTACCTGCGAAGCGACAGAGCGCTAGCCGTTGGCGCGTCTGCGACGAAGTATTTCGTCGATGGTCGAGGCATCCCACTCGATCGGATTCTCTGCTTCGAGCGATGCTGCCCTTGCAGCCTCAAACGAGTGAACATCGGCGAACTCAACCTGCTCGAGCTCACCAAAGTTGCGGCCAGTCTGCGGGGTAGGCAGCGCCATCGGACTCCAGGCTCGCGGATCAACCGGAACATATAGGTTCTTGTCTTGCTGGGCGGCGAAAGCCTCTAGGTCACGCTGCCACTGCTCGACGTCTGACCTGCTGGCCGAGCGAGGCGCGGCCGTAATCCGACGTTCACGCGCTGCAGCCTCAGAAATTCGTGCCTGGTGACGCTGAGAACGAGTGTTCTCGCGAAAAATACCGCGCTCGCGCATGCCCGGCACGGCGACGATCAACCATACGGCGGCGAGCACAACGAAGACGATTCCGCCCGATGCCGATGAGATGTTCATACCTCAAGAATATGAGTCGAATTAATTTGCCAATTCATTTAATTCGGCGTGTTTAATCTTTTTCTTCGAATCTCGGATATTCGACGGCCGGCACTTCGCCCCTTAGCCAACGATTCAGCACACCGCCGCGAACCTCATCGGCTAGCAAGGCGAAGATCAGGTGGTCTCGCCATCCGCCGTTTATGTGGATGTAGCCACGCTTGAGGCCCTCGTATCTGAAACCAAGCTTCTCGACGACCCTGAGGCTGGCCACATTCTCTGGCCGAATGGCAATCTCGACTCGGTGCAGCCCAACAATGTTGAAAAGGTAGTCGGTTGCCAACGCCACCGCGGTCGGCGTGACTCCCCTGCCAGCCACCTCGGGCGAAATCCAGTAGCCGATCACGGCCGACGAGACAGAACCATAGAGGATGTTGGCAACGTTCAACTGCCCGACGACTCGGCCATCCATCTCGATCACCATAGGCATGCCGGTCTGGTCATCCATCGACCTAAGCAGCCCGCGAATCTGAGCCTTAAAGTCAAAACTCTGCGGCGCTTCCGGGTTTGTTGCCTCCCAAGGGCGCAACCATTCGCGATTCGAAAGCACGAGGTCTTGAATCGCCTTGGCGTCGCGCATGCGAACGATGCGCAGTTTGACGTCGCCGTGGGTGAGCGCGAATGAGTTAGGCACGATGGCAAGATTAGTCGCATGAGCGAACTCGACGTAAATCAGGCAAAGCAGGCACTTCGAGTTCAACTGCGCGCAGAGCGAGCCCAGCACGTACAAGATGTCGACTGCGCCGACCAGTTCACCGAGGCCCTGCTCGAACTCGCCGAGGATGACCAGGTGATCGCCTGCTACCTCTCGTTTGGCGACGAACCTGAGACGCGCACCTTCGTTGAGGCCGCCTTTGGCGCTGGCAAGCGAGTGCTTCTGCCGGTTTCAAACCAGGATGGCACCATAACGTGGGTTGCCTATAACGGCGAGACCGAGCCGGGGATCTTCGGCTTCGATGAACCCAAGGGCAAGGTCGCGAAGCTCGCGGACGCGACTCTGGTGGTCGTGCCCGCAGTCGCGGTCGATGAGAACGGTGGGCGCCTCGGTCGCGGCCGCGGCTTCTATGACCGTACCCTGGAGCAGGCAAACCCGGATGCGCTGATCATCGCACTCGTGCATGAGGGCGAGGTTGTCGATGCCGTGCCGGTGGAGCCGCACGACATCGGCATCGACGGACACATCGTGTGCGAACGCTGAGTCGACATCCGCGTAAAATTGATCCGATGCCTACCTACTCATACAAGTGCAAGAACTGCGACCACGCCTTTGACGTGCAGCAGTCGTTCAGCGAAGACTCGCTGACGAAGTGCCCCGAGTGTGGGGGCGAGCTGCGCAAGGTATTCGGTCAGGTCGGAGTCACCTTCAAAGGCTCAGGCTTCTATCGCACCGACTCGGCAAAGCCGAGCAGCGGCTCTAAAGACTAACTATCGGCGGGCTAAGCCCAGTGCGGCGGCTTATCGTCGAGCAGTCGCCGATCGTTCGAACCATCGAGGTCTCTTGGGCTCTTGGGCTTATCGTCGCTGTGCGGCACATCGAACAGCGGAACCGCCCGCTTAGTCACCTGCATGCCCAGGGCATCGCCGATTCGAACCGCGAGCGATTGAGGGTCGGCAAACATCTCGAAGCTGTGCACTCGAAGGTACTCCCAACCCATCGTTTTCAGCAGAGCCGGGTAGAGGCGCAGTTTCTCGGTGAGGTTGTATCCGTGCAGGCTCGAGTCGTCAAAGACGACGGCCGAATTGTTGGCATATCCCACGGCCATAGGAATCAGGTCGCCGAAGTTAAGTTTTGCTCGCGCGCCAAACTTGCGGATTCGCCCGACCAGGTCGCGGAGCATTGGGCTCATCGACTCCTCGTCGGCGTTCCACTGCGCATTCGCCGCGTCGAGCAATTCGCGCAGCAGCAGGGCACCGTTTGCCAGGCGGTCAGTCGGCAAATCTTGTGGGCCGAAGCAAGAAACGATTGTGATTTGGCGTCGAGCGCTCACCAGCAGGTTGGCCAGATAGCGTCTGCCGTGCGCCTCGCTGAGCTGGCCAAAGTTGCTAAGCACAGATCCGTGGCTCGTGCGGCCAAACCCAATCGAGAAGATAACTCGGTCGGCAACTCGATGCTGAAGATCGGAAATGGCGACGATGTCGAAACTCTCGCCACCGTGAGCCTCAAAGAATGTGCCGAGGTCGTTGCGCATGCCGATTGCCTTGTTGACTTGTTCACGCAGACGGCTGGCATGAGCCGCAGATGCTGTGGCAACCAACAGAGACTGCTGGGGCAGGTCTCTGGCATGCTCGAGCACGAGCCCCACGGTGCGCATAACCTCTGCATCAAGGCTCTCGTTTGAACCCTCGATGCTCGTGGCGGCCCTGTTGCCCTGTTCGATCACGTCCAGCGTCACGCTGGATTCGCCGGCGAAATCGGCCGCCGTCGGCCAGATTTCCATGCGATTTTGATAGAACTCGCGGTTTACGAATTGACCAAGAGATTGGCCGCCCTGCCGCCAGTT
>CANGNR010000042.1 GCA_947455385.1 Microbacteriaceae bacterium | reverse complement strand
GGTCTCGGCGAGGCCAAGCTCCCATGGGGTTCCCGCGTGCTTGAGCGAGTTCAGCGGGCTGGCGCCGGTTCCGCCATCGTGGCCAGAAACCAGGATGACGTCTGCCTTTGCCTTAGCCACTCCGGCGGCGACGGTGCCGATGCCAACCTGCGAAACGAGCTTGACGTGCACTCGAGCGGCGCGGTTGGCTCGCTTGAGGTCAAAGATCAGCTGCTTGAGGTCTTCGATCGAATAGATGTCGTGGTGCGGCGGCGGCGAAATCAGGCCGACGCCAGCGGTTGCGTGACGAGTGCGCGCGATCCACGGGTACACCTTGGTCGGTGGCAGCTGGCCACCCTCGCCTGGCTTGGCGCCCTGCGCCATCTTGATCTGGATGTCGTCTGCGTTGCTGAGGTACATCGAGGTCACACCGAAGCGACCCGATGCGACCTGCTTGATCGCGCTGCGACGAGTTGGGTCGAGCAGACGCTCGACGTCTTCGCCGCCCTCGCCAGTGTTCGACTTGCCGCCGAGGCGGTTCATCGCGATTGCCAAGGTCTCGTGGGCCTCCGGCGAAATCGAACCGTAAGACATCGCACCAGTTGAGAAGCGCTTGACGATCGCGCTGATTGGTTCAACCTCGCTCAGCGGGACAGCAGGGCGGATGCCCTCGCGCAGTGTGAAGAGACCGCGCAAGGTCATCAGGTTCTCTGACTGGTCGTCGATCGACTTGGTGTACGAGCGGAAGATGTCGAACTGCTTGGTGCGGGTCGAGTGCTGCAGCTTGAAGACGGTCTCTGGGTTGAACAGGTGAGGAGGACCCTGGCGGCGCCACTGGTACTCACCACCGGTCTCGAGGGCTTCGTGCACGTTTGCGGCCTGGTCAAGCGGGTATGCGCTCGCGTGGCGGGCGGCGTTCTCTTGGTGAATGACATCGAGGCCGATTCCGCCGAGCTGGCTGGTGGTGCCGGTGAAGTAAGTGTCGACGAACTCCTGGTTCAGGCCGATGGCCTCGAACACCTGAGCGCCCGCATACGAGGCGACAGTCGAGATGCCCATCTTCGACATGATCTTGAGTACACCCTTGCCGAGACCCTTAATCAGGTTCTTCGACGCCTGCTCGATGGTCACGCCGACTATCTGGCCAGACTTGACCATCTGCTCTGCCGACTCGAGGGCCAGGTATGGGTTGATAGCCGCGGCGCCGTAGCCGATCAGCGCGGCAACGTGGTGCACCTCGCGAACGTCTCCGGCCTCGACGACCAGGCCAACCTTGGTGCGGTTGCCGGTGCGAATCAGGTGGTGGTGCACTGCCGAGGTCAGTAGCAGCGTAGGAATCGGGGCAAGCTCGCGGTTCGAGTCACGGTCGCTGAGCACCAAGAAGGTTGCGCCGTCGACCACCGCTGCCGAGACCTCTTCGAAGATCTCGCGGATGCGCGCGGCGAGAGCGTCTGCTCCCCCATCCACGCGATAAAGACCACGAACCACGAAAGCCTTGCCAGCACCGTCGAGCTCGTCGATGTGCGCGATTTTGGCCAGGTCGTCGTTGCTGAGCACAGGAAAGTTCAGAACCACCTGTCGAGCGTGCTCGGGGGTTGCGTCGAGCAGGTTCTGCTCTGGGCCGATGCTGGTCGAGAGTGAGGTGACGACCTCTTCGCGAATCGAGTCGAGCGGCGGGTTGGTGACCTGAGCGAATTGCTGCACGAAGTAGTCGAACATCAGGCGCGGACGGTCAGAGATCGCCGCGATCGGAGTGTCGCTACCCATCGCGCCAAGCGGCTCGGCGCCGGCCTTTGCGATCGGGGCAACCAGGATGCGAAGTTCTTCTTCGGTGTAGCCGAAAGTGCGCTGGCGTCTATTAACCGAGGATGCGGTGTGCGCGATGTGCTCGCGAGGCGGCAGGTCGGTGAGGTTGATGCGGTTGCCCTCGAGCCACTCGCCCCAAGGTTCGAGCGAGGCAATCTCTGCCTTGATTTCGTCGTCGTCGATCAGGCGACCGTTGACGGTGTCGGCCAAGAACATGCGGCCAGGCTGCAGGCGACCCTTGCGAACCACCTTGGCTGGGTCGATGTTTGCGACACCGATTTCGGATGCGAGCACAACAAGGCCGTCATCCGTGATGACGTAGCGACCGGGGCGAAGGCCGTTGCGGTCGAGGGTTGCGCCAACCAGAGAGCCGTCGGTGAAGATAACGGCCGCCGGACCATCCCACGGCTCCATGAGTAGCGAGTGGTACTCATAGAACGACTTGCGGGCAGCGTCGATGTCGGTCTGCTTCTCCCAGGCCTCTGGAATCATCATCATCATCGCGTGCGGCAGGCTGCGACCGCCGAGGTAGAGCAACTCGACGACCTCGTCGAACGAGGCAGAGTCGCTTCCGCCATGGGTAACAATTGGGCTCAGCTGTTTTAGGTCACCGAGGGTCTGGCTCGACAGCTGCGACTCGCGCGCGGCCATCCAGTTGCGGTTGCCCTTGACGGTGTTGATCTCGCCGTTGTGGGCGATCATTCTGAACGGGTGCGCTAGCGGCCAAGAAGGAAAGGTGTTGGTCGAGAAGCGCGAGTGCACGAGTGCCAAGGTCGAGGCGAATCGCTCGTCGCTGAGGTCGGCATAAAACGGCTCGAGCTGCAGAGTCGTGACCATGCCCTTGTAGACGATGGTGCGCGAAGAAAGAGAAGGGTGGTAGGCACCAAGCGAGTGTTCCGAGCGCTTGCGCAGGCGAAACAGTCGTCGCTCGAGTTCGATTCCGTGGATGCCGTCTGGCGCGTCTACGAATACCTGAAGGATCGCCGGCATGGCCGCGCGAGCGAGGTTGCCCAGAACATCGGGGTTGGTTGGAGGTACGCGGTATCCAAGAACGCAAAGGTTCTCTTCTGTGGCTAGGTTCTCGAAGGCAACCTTGAAGTTTGCGATCGCGTCAGAGTCATCCTCGATGAAAACGAGGCCGGCGGCGTACTTGTCTTTTGCTGGCAACTCGAACCCTGCAACCGCGCGCAAGAATGCGTCTGGAATCTGAGTGAGAATACCTGCGCCATCTCCGGTGCCGGCGTCTGAGCCAACCGCGCCGCGGTGCTCGAGGTTGCGCAGTGCGTCTAGAGCGGTTGCAACGATGTCGTGCCCTGCGTTGCCACGAAGCGTGGCGACCATCGCGAGGCCACAGGCATCCTTGTCGAATGCTGGGTCATACAGGCCAGTACGCGCAGGAGCGGTGTTGAAGCGCTCAAACGGTGACATAGCAGGCATGCCAAACTCCAATCGAATATCGGAGGGACAACACTGGCCCACAAAGGTTGAAAATAAAACACTTTGCCCAGACGCTTTTGGCTTGCTCTCAGAGGGAGCGGGCAACAAAAAGTTGGAGATTAACTCTTGTCTGAGTCTACTGCATCGCCTGCAGAATCGGCAGTCTCGTAGATCTCGTCGTCTGCTTCGACCGCCTCGACCTTATCGGCCTGCTCTGCCGGTGCGCGGCCAGGCAGGTACACGCCTGGCTCGTTTCCGGCGGTGCGAGAGGTCTGGCGAATGTAGATCGCGATTCCGAGGATGACGCCGATTACCGCCGACCACTGGTTGGTGCGAAGGCCCAAGAAAATGTCGCTCACGTCAATGCGGATGCTCTCGATGAAGAAGCGGCCTACCGAGTAGTAAACGAGGTAGAGGGCGAAGAGTCGGCCCCAGCGAAGGTTGAGTTTGCGCTCGAGCCAGAGCAGCAGGAATACACCGAGGAGGTCCCACAGCATTTCGTAGAGGAAAGTCGGCTGGAACAGGGTTCCGGCAGGCAGACCGACAGGAAAAGCAGGGTTGCTGGTTGGAATCTCGAGGCCTAGCCACTGAATGTCGGTTGGCTTGCCGAATAGTTCTTCGTTGAAGTAGTTACCCCAACGGCCGATGGCCTGGGCCAGCAGTAGGCCTGGTGCGATTGCGTCGACGAATGCGCCGAGACGCAGCCCCGCGAAGCGAGCGCCGATTACTGCGCCGACGATGCCGAAGATCAGCGCGCCGTAGATCGCAAGTCCGCCCTCCCAGATGTAAAGGATGGCCTTGGGGTCTTTGCCAGCTCCAAAGTAGTCACCGAAGTGAGTGAACACGTGGAACAGGCGGCCTCCGACGATTCCGAACGGAACTGCCCACAGGGCAACGTCGAGCACAACGCCGGCCTCTGCTCCGCGAGCCTTCAGGCGCGAACCGCCAATGACCAGGGCCAGGGTAATGCCGAGCAGAATGATCAGCGCGTAGAAGTGAACGGTTACGTTGCCAAGCTGAAAGCTGCTGATAGACGGCGCTGGAATCGATGCTGGAAGTCTCATGGTCCTGATTCTCTGTTAGTTATTTCTGGTGTCTAGGCTACTTGCTAACTCGGCAACCTTTGCGCTCAAAGCGTCGATTCCGCCCGATTGATAGGCCTTCACGAAAGCCGAACCGACGATGGCGCCATCCGCGTAGCCGTTGACCTCGGCGACCTGATCACCCGTTGAGATGCCGATGCCGACCGCAGTGTTTTGGCGGGTTGGTGCCTGGCGAACCGAGCCCACGACCTTGCGGGCCAACTCGTCGAGCTCTTCGCGCGCACCGGTGATGCCCATGGTCGAGACCGCATAGACGAATCCGCGGCTCTTCTCGGCGGCGTTGTTCACGCGCTCCTGCGTGGATGTCGGTGCGGCAAGAAAGACGCGATCGAGGTCGTGCTTCTCGGCGGCTGCGATCCACTCAGCGCCTTCGTCCGGAATCAGGTCTGGGGTGATGATGCCAGCTCCCCCGGCGGCAGCGAGGTGGGAGGCGAATCGCTCGACGCCGTACTGCACGATCGGGTTCCAGTAAGACATCACGAGCACTGGGGTCGAGACCCGCTCGGTGATGGCGCGCACGACGTCGAAGGTCTGACGGAGCTTGAATCCGTTGGCGAGCGCCTCGACGGTCGCGGCCTGAATCACCGGGCCATCCATGACTGGGTCGCTATATGGCACACCGACCTCGAGCACGTCGAGGCCGTTCTCGCACATCGCGACGCAGGCTTCGATGGATGCTTCAACGGTTGGGTAGCCAGCCGGAAAGTATCCGATCAGCGAGCCGTGGCCAGCTTCGGCATTTGCCTCGAGGGCGGCTGCGGTCTTGCTAGGCATTTGCTCCTCCGTCGAGCAGGTCAAAGTAGCGAGCCGCGGTCTCCATGTCTTTGTCGCCGCGACCACTCAGGTTTATCAGAATCGTCGATCCCGATGGAAGTTCCTTTGCCAGCTTGAGTGCGCCGGCAAGCGCGTGCGCGGTTTCAATGGCAGGGATGATGCCCTCGGTGCGGCTCAGTAGGCGCAGCGCATCCATGGCCTCGGCATCGCTGATGCCGCGGTACTCGGCGCGACCGATGTCTTTGAGCCAGGCGTGTTCTGGGCCAACGCCCGGGTAGTCGAGCCCAGCTGAGATCGAGTGAGACTCGATGGTCTGGCCATCCTCGTCTTGCAGCACATAAGACTTTGCGCCGTGCAAAACACCGGGCTTGCCGAAGTTCAGCGTGGCTGCGTTTCGCGGAGTGTCCATGCCGTCACCAGCCGCCTCGAATCCGACGATGCGAACATCCTGGTCGTCGAGAAAGGCGTGAAACAAGCCGATGGCGTTCGAGCCGCCGCCGATGCATGCGGTCACAACGTCTGGCAAGAAACCGAACTCCTCGAGCATCTGGGCGCGGGCCTCGATGCCGATGACGCTGTGAAAGTCGCGAACCATTGTTGGAAATGGGTGTGGCCCGGCAACGGTGCCGAGCAGGTAGTGCGTGGTGTCGACGTTGGCGACCCAGTCGCGCAGGGCCTCGTTGATGGCGTCCTTGAGGGTCGCGCTGCCAGATGTGACAGGGATGACCTCGGCGCCGAGCAACTTCATTCGGGCTACGTTTAGGGCCTGGCGCTTGGTGTCGACCTCGCCCATGTAGACGACGCAATCGAAGCCAAAAAGAGCAGCGGCGGTTGCGGTTGCCACGCCGTGCTGGCCAGCGCCGGTCTCTGCAATAACGCGAGTCTTGCCCATGCGCTTAGTGATCAGCGCCTGGCCAATCACGTTGTTGATCTTGTGCGAGCCGGTGTGGTTCAGGTCTTCGCGCTTCAAGAAGATGCGCACGTTGTTGCCCGCTGCCTCGGCGAATCGCTTCACCTCGGTTATTAGCGATGGCCGACCAGTGTAGGTGCGGTGCAGTTCGGCAAGCTCGGAGATAAAACTCGGGTCTGTCTTGGCGTGCTCGTAAGTTTCGGTCAGCTGGTCGAGCGCTGCAATCAGTGACTCCGGAACGAACCGGCCGCCGAACTCTCCAAAATAGGGCCCGGACTGGGCGCGCAAATTAGTTGGCTTCGACGATGATGACATGTCGAAAATTCTAAGCCACCGCGGTGAACGCGCTGAGCAGTTCTGCGGGGTTGCCGGTGACCAGGGCCTCGCCGACCAATACCACGTCTGCGCCATCGGCTCGGTAGGCGCGAACGTCATCCACGGTTCTAACGGCCGACTCGGCAACCTTGATTACGTCACCAGGCAAGTCGGCTGCCAGGCGGCCGAATAGCGATCGGTCGGTCTCGAAGGTCGAGAGGTCACGGGCGTTGATACCGAGCAACTTGGTCTCGATTTCGAGAGCTCGGGTCACCTCTTCTGCCGAGTGGGTCTCGACGAATGCAGTCATCCCGAGTTCTTCTGTGAACTGCTTCAGACGCTTGATGGTTGGCTGGTCTAGCCCCGCGACGATGAGCAGAATGATGTCTGCGCCGGCAGCGCGAGCCTCGAGAATCTGGTGCTCGGTGGCGATGAAGTCTTTGCGAAGCAGTGGCACCTGAACTCGGGCTCGAACGGCGCGAAGGTCGTCGAGTGAGCCAAGAAATTTGCGCTCCTCGGTGAGAACGCTGATTGCCGAAGCCCCCGAAGCTGCGTAGGTAGCGGCTAGTTCGGCTGGGTCGGCGATGGTCGCCATGCTGCCGCGAGAAGGCGAGGCGCGCTTAACCTCTGCAAGAACGTGGATGGTGTCTCTCGGCGCAAGCGCGGCAAGGGCGTCGATTGCGGGGGTCTGCGCGAGGGCCTTGGCTTCGGTGGCGGCTAGGCTTTCAATCTCTAAACGTCGCCGTGCATCCTCTAGAGATCCGGCGAAGAGCGATTCGAGCACTAGTGCTTGCTCTTGGATCCGCCGATGCCATACCCGGCGCTCTTGAGCACGAGGCCGGCGATAAACGCCACGGGCAGCGCGGCGGCAGAAACCCACAGCAGGGTTAGGTTGCTGATCCAGACTGCCCAGGTGCCAACCGCGAAGGCAACCATGATGATGCTCACGGTCACCCAAGCTGCAACGGAATCGCCGTGTCCAGGGTCGTTCAGGTTCTCAGACATGGTGGCTACCTTTCTTGGTGGATTGTGAAAATTCTACCAGCGACTCAGCGCTGCGAATCCCAAATGTCGATTGGGTCATCGCTCGATTTCTTGCTCTCGGCCCGGGCGGTTGCGCGGTCGTATCGAGAGGCTCGGCTCGACCAACCGAACTGGGCCACGAGAGTCAAAAGTTGCACCAGCAGCAACAATGCTCCGATGGCCAGGGATGCCGCTGGCGCGGATGTGACCGAAACCGCGGTCACCGCCGTGCCCGGGGCTAGAGGCGTCGAAACCTCGCCAGACAGTTGCTCGATCGACGTGTAGAGGGCGGCAAAGTTTGCCTCAGCAATCTGCCCGTAGCTCGAGGCCAGAACCACCGCGGTGAGCGCAGAGCCAAAACCTAGAGTGAATGCGCGCGGAACTTTCGAGAGCCACAAAGTCAGTAGAAGCAGAAGGGCCTGAACCCCGACCAGAGACGCCAGGGCCGGCAGAGCGGCGAACCCCGAAACCTCAATCTTTGAATGACCGGCAATTGTGGTCGTCGCCACAGCCCAGGTTGGCGCAAGCGCCACCGCCTCGGCCCCAATGGTCAGGAGCCATAGGGCAATCAGGTTGCGCCGGGTCAGGAGTCTCTTCATCGTTCGGGAACTTAGCGCTGTCGCTTGAGCGAGTTGGCGAGAGTGATGGCTCGAAGTGGCGCTCCCGCTTTGGTCACGGTCTCTTGGTATTCAGACTCCGGGTTTGAGTCCAGCACCAGTCCCGCACCGGCCTGAACGTGGGCCTTGCCATCCCTGATAAACGCGGTTCGAATCGCGATTGCCAGGTCGGCGTTGCCGGCGAAGTCGAAGTAGCCCACCACGCCACCGAAGATGCCTCGGTTCGCGGGCTCGAGCTCGTCGATGATCTCGAGGGCTCGCGGCTTCGGAGCTCCAGACAAAGTGCCGGCAGGGAAGGTCGCCTTGAACACGTCGACGAGGCCTTGGTCGCCTCGAACCTGGCCCTCGACGGTAGAGACGAGGTGCATGATGTGGCTAAAACGATGGATGGCCATGAACTCGCTGACCGAAACCGAGTTTGGCTCGCATACCTTGAGCAGGTCGTTGCGCGCGAGGTCAACCAACATGAGGTGTTCCGCGCGCTCCTTGGCGTCGCCAAGCAGGCTCTCTGCCGCAGCCTCGTCGGCATCCACGCTCTTGCCGCGCGGCCTCGAGCCCGCGATCGGGTGCATGATGGCCTTGCCATCTGAAACCTGCACGAGGGCCTCCGGCGAAGAGCCAACCACCGAGTACTCCCCCGACTCGTCGGCGAAGTTCAGTAGGTACATGTATGGGCTCGGATTCAGCGCGCGCAGGGCTCGGTAGACATCGAGCGGTGAGGCCTCGCAGTCGACGTCGAACCGCTGCGAAATGACGACCTGAAAGACATCGCCGATGCGCACGAAGTGCTTCGACTTTTCAACGGCGTCGAGAAACTCATCGTGTTCCACGCGGTGTGCCACATCAGATGTGGCCGACTCGTCTACCTCGGCAAAGAAAGACTCGGATGGCTTGACCAGATCGGCCTTCAGTAGTTCGATGCGAGCGAGTGCCGAGCCGTATGCCTCGTCGAGGTCGATTCCATCGGTGACGAAGATGTTTGCCACCAGCATGACGCTGCTGGTTAGGTGGTCGACCACGACCAGGTCTTCGAACATCACCAGGTG
>CANGNR010000041.1 GCA_947455385.1 Microbacteriaceae bacterium | reverse complement strand
CGTCGTGGTTCGCCGCATCGACTTTTTGCTGCGCGATGGTCAGTCGCGACCATACCTGGCCGACCTGTTCGAGCAGATCTTCGAGGCCACCTCGACCCTGGCCGCCGGCCTAGAAGAACCCGATCGCCTGCTAGAGGCTCAGGCCATGTTCGTAGAAATCACTCACCAACTCGACCCCAAGAAGTTCGGCATCGCCGATCAAGTTCGCGAAGCCAGCGTCTTGCTGCTGCTGCGCCCGATGCTCGTAGACCTCATGTGTGCTGCCGGTCTCAGCGAGGATGCCGCCCGCGACGAGCTGCCCGAGATCTAGGGCGCAACGGCAGCCCAGGCCACCGAGAGTTCGCCGAGCTTCCAGCGCCTGGGTTGGCGCACGATAGGCCAGCCGGCTTCGGCCATCGACTCGCAGGTGGCTTGCCACCGCTGCATGGGGCTGAAGGTTCCGAGGCCGGCGTTCGTGCGCCAAGCGGCGTCGAGCGCGGTCAAGAAGTCGTGGATGCGCTCGCCCGGCACGTTGTGATGGATCAGAGCCTTGGGTAGGCGCTCGGCGACCTTGCTCGGCTCTTCGAGCGAGCCCAGGCGCAGGGCGACGGTGAACTCTTGTGGCCCCTCGGGCGTCAAGGTGATCCAGCTCGCGACTCGGCCGATTTCGTCGCAGGTTCCCTCGACCAAAACGCCATCTGGGGTTAGCCTCGCCAGCATGCTCGCCCAGGCCCCTGGCACATCGGCCTCGTCATATTGACGCAGCACGTTGAACGCCCGAATCACACTCGCCTTAGCGCCTGGCCCGAAGGCTTCAGGCATCGGCACCTCGAAGCCGCCATGGGTGAACTGAAGTCTTTCGTGGGCGACGGCGAGCCCGCGTTCGACCCGCTCGCGCTCGATCTCGACCCCCAGCACTCGCACCCGCGGGTTCACCTTTTCGAGCCGAGCGAGCAGCTCGACCGCGGTGATCGGGCTCGCGCCAAAACCGAGGTCAACGACGATGGGCGCATCCGTGCCTCGCAACACGGGCAAACTCGCAATGTAGCGATCTACCCGCCGCAACCGGTTCGGGTTGGTCGTGCCACGCGTGACTCGCCCGATCGGTTTCTTAGTCGCCATGGCATCAAGGCTAGTCAAACTAAACTTGAGGCATGGCTCACAAATACACACTCGTTCTCTTGCGTCACGGCAACTCGGTTTGGAACCAGCTAAACCTGTTCACCGGTTGGGTTGACGTTGACCTCAGCGACCAGGGTCGCGAAGAAGCAAAGCGTGCCGGTGAACTGCTGGCAGAGTCGGGCATCAAGCCAGACCTGCTCTACACCTCACGCCTGAAGCGCGCCATCAACACCGCTCACATCGCGCTCAACGCAGCCGACCGCTCGTGGATCGACGTCAAGCGCGACTGGCGCCTCAACGAACGTCACTACGGCGCGCTACAGGGCAAAGACAAGGCCCAAACCCTCGCAGAGTATGGAGCCGAGCAGTTTCAGACCTGGCGTCGCAGCTTCGACGTGCCACCACCGCCAATCGACGACGCCGACGAGTTCTCGCAGGCGCACGACGAGCGCTATGCAAACCTCGGCTCAAACGTGCCCAAGACCGAATGCCTCAAGGATGTCCTCGAGCGCATGCTCCCGCTCTGGAACGACGAGATTGTCGGCGACCTCGAGGGTGGCAAGACCGTTCTGATCACGGCCCACGGCAACTCGCTTCGTGCGTTGGTCAAGCACCTAGACGGCCTCTCAGATGAGGGCATCGCCGAGCTCAACATTCCGACCGGCATCCCGCTGGTTTACAAGCTGGATGAAAACTTTAAGCCGATCGTGGCAGGTGGCGAATACCTCGACCCAGAGGCGGCGGCAGCCGGTGCGGCTGCGGTAGCAGCCCAGGGCAAGAAGTAGCCCCAACCAAGCAAGCAAAAGAAAAGTCCCCAGCCAATGCGGTTGGGGACTTTCGCTTTAAGACTTTGTGACTTAGCTCTCGTGCCATTCGCCAGTCGAGAGGTAAGAAACCTTGCTCGAGATGTCGACCACGTGGTCGGCGAAGCGCTCGTGGTAGCGGCTGGCAAGGGTGACATCCACGGTGAAGACCGCGTTCTCTTTCCAGTCATCCGAGAGAACTGTCGCAAACACGTGGCGGTGTAGTTCGTCGACGCGCTGGTCTTCGGCCTGAATCGAGCGAGCCTTGTCGAGGTCGGTGTTTGCAAGAACCTCGGCGATCTCGTGGCCGAGCTTTACGTCCAGCTCGCCCATCTCGATGAAGGTCGGCAGCAGCGCAGCCGGCACTGCAAGGCCCGGAAAGCGGTAGCGTGCAATCGATGCGATGTGCGACGCGAGTGCACCCATTCGCTCGAGCGATGCGCTGATGCGAAGAGCCGAAACAAGGATGCGAAGGTCGCGGGCAACCGGCGACTGCTTGGCGAGAATGCGAATGGCAGCCTCGTCGAGGGCCAGAGCCTTCTTCTCGAGGGTGTCGCCCAGTGCGATGGCCTCGTCGGCTAGAGCAACGTCGCTAGTGGTGAAGGCTTTAGTGGCCTTCTCCATTACGCGAGTGGCATCCTGTGCCATCTCGACCAGGGTGCTCTGAACGGCTCGCAGATCGTTAATGAATACTTCGCGCACGGGTGATTCCTCTCGGTTCCACTGAAGACTCTCAATGCTAGGTGAACAATCTAAAAATACTCGCTAAACGCCCAACTAATAAGGCGATTTGACGCGCTTCGCGTTAATCAAACGGCCAGTTGTAAACCTATTGTTAATCATGTGAACTGGCTTCTTCCGATCAGCCTAGCGGCAGCTGTTTCTGCGCTACTCGGCGCAGGGTTGACTTGGTATCTCGGAAACAATCGAATTGTTGGGCGAATCGAATCGAAACTCGCCGAGGGCTACCTAACCGACGGGGCCGCACAACTTCTAGACGTACTTGCAACGGGCGGTCTGATTCTCAACTCGAGCAACACGGTTCTTCGAGCCACGGTCTCGGCCCAGGCCATGGGAATCGTGCAGAACCGAATCCTGGCCGATGCCAGACTGCTCGAACTGGTCGAGCAGGCGCGCGCAACAAACGAACCCGTATTTTTGACCACCGACCTTTCGGCCGGCCTGAGTGCCGAGGTAGTCAGCGTCGAGGCCCGTGCTGCGGCAATCGGCGGCGGAAACGTCTTGCTGCTCGTGGAGGATCGCTCGGAGGCCAAGCGCCTGGGCGATGCGAGACGCGACTTTGTGGCAAACATTTCGCACGAACTCAAGACCCCGGTCGGCGCGATCATCTTGCTGACCGAGGCAATCGAAAACGCCTCGGATGACCCGCAAACGGTAATCAAATTTGCCAAAAGCCTGAATCGCGAATCGCAGCGACTCAGCTCGCTCGTTCAAGACGTGATTCAACTCTCGAAACTCCAGGGCGGTGTGGCTCTGCTCGACCCTCAGCCGGTGAACCTGGCCGAGGTTATTGTCGAGGCAACCGACCGCAATCGCGTGCTCGCCGAGACCCGCCAAATTGCGGTCAAGCGAGACACGGATGGTGACGTTTGGGTGGTCGGGGACCACGAAATGCTGACATCCGCGGTGAAGAACCTCGTTGAGAACGCCATCATCTACTCGCCGCAGGGATCCTCGGTTGGCGTTGGCCTGCGAATCGATGGCAACATCGCCGAAATCGCAGTGCTCGACCACGGCGTGGGCATTGCGCCTGCCGATCAGGAGCGAGTCTTCGAACGCTTCTATCGGGTCGATGAGTCTCGCTCGCGCGAAACGGGCGGCACCGGAATCGGCCTTGCCATCGTGAAGCACGTTGCCGCCAACCACCGCGGTGACGTAAAGCTTTTTTCTCAACTGGGGCTCGGCTCGACGTTCACCCTGCGCCTGCCGATCGCGATTTTTGCGCCAGAGGAACCAACCGAATCAGTTAGTGCAACAGCCACCGAAAAGGAATCAAAGTGACCAAAGTACTAATCGTCGAAGACGAAGTATCGCTGCGTGAGCCCCTGGTTTACCTGCTGCAAAAAGAGGGTTACGACGTAATCGAGGCGGGGGACGGCAACACCGCCCTCGAGGTGTTTGCTACCTCGAACCCCGACCTCGTCTTGCTCGACCTGATGCTGCCCGGGCTTAGCGGCAACGAGGTTTGCTCAGCGATTCGCAAGATCTCGCAGGTTCCGATCATCATGGTGACCGCCAAAGACACCGAGATCGACAAGGTTGTTGGGCTCGAAATCGGCGCTGATGACTACGTGACCAAGCCCTATTCCACTCGCGAACTTCTCGCCCGCATGAAGGCCGTTTTGCGCCGCCAGAGCGCTCCGAGCGTTGATGCCGAAGACGGCATTCTCGAGGGTGGGCCGGTTCGCATGGACGTCGAGCGCCACCAGGTGTTTGTGAATGGCAACAAAGTTGCCATGCCGCTAAAGGAGTTTGAGCTGCTCGAGTTGTTGCTCGAGAATGCGAACCGAGTCTTGACCCGCGGCCAGATTATCGACCGCGTGTGGGGCAGCAACTATTTCGGTGACACCAAGACCCTCGACGTGCACGTCAAGCGCGTTCGTTCAAAAATCGAGGATGATCCTGCTCGCCCAGTGCACCTGCTGACGGTGCGTGGTTTGGGCTATAAGTTCGAGGCCTAGGCCTTAGGCATTTCGAGCTCGAGGGTTGGCACTAGCCCCTCTTGCCACTGACCTTCGTCGTTCGACACCGTGATGTGGGCTCGCTGACCAGGCTCTAGCGGGTTGATGGTTTCTTCGATGGCGTCGCCACCGTTGTAGCCGACATCCACTTTCTGGCCTGCTGGAACAGCGATGCGAACTCGACGCTCGACCCCGTTGGCATCCTGCCAAACGAGGGTTGCTCCCGAGTCTGCGGTGCCGGTGTTGACGAACGAACCTACGATTACACCCTGGTGCTCGTTGCGAATCTGGAATACGCGGAGGTTGCGAACCTTGATGTCTCCGAGGTTGATGTTGATGCCGTCAGCAGGCTGGTAGGCACGCTGGGTCGCGACTGGCGAAACGAACGAGCAACCGGTGGTGCCAACCAAGAGTGCGGCCGCGATTGCGGATGCGGTGGCAAGGCGCTGAAACGACATAGGAGTACCTCCGAGACGAGATGGATTGCTTCCATTTTAGCGGTTTGGGCAGGGCCTTTATTCCCGTTGTAGTGGTGCGCCGGCGGTCATCCAGGATGAAAAGTTTGGCTCTGCGACGCGGATTTCGGCGCGGTCGCAGGCCCAGATTGCCCGCCCGCGAGGCTATGAAAACAAAGGCCGCTGTGGTAAAATCGACCTTTCGAGAGGAATCGAATCTATGCGTTTTGAAGTCGGCGAGACAGTCGTTTACCCCCACCACGGAGCAGCTCAAATTGTTGAGGTTGCCGACAAGACTATCCGCGGTGAATCGCAGACTTATCTTCAGCTCAAGGTAGCCCAGGGCGATCTGACCATTTGGGTTCCTGCAGCCAACGTCGAGATGGTCGGTGTTCGCGACGTCATCGACAAGAAGGGCGTCGAGCAGGTTTTCAGCGTTCTGCGCGCAGAGTTCACCGAAGAGCCAACCAACTGGTCGCGCCGCTACAAGGCCAACCTCGAGAAGCTCGCTTCGGGCGACGTCGTCAAGGTGTCTGAGGTTGTTCGCGACCTGTGGCGCCGCGACCAAGACCGCGGTCTCTCGGCCGGTGAGAAGCGCATGCTTGCCAAGGCTCGCCAGATTCTGGTGTCTGAGCTGGCCCTGGCCCGCAAGGTTGACGAAGAAAAGGCTTCGCAAACCTTGGATGAGGTTTTGGCCTCCTAAAGTTTTCGAAACGATGGCCCTTCGGGGCCATTTGTTTTTTAGTCGAGTCATGTTGCGCAGCGAGAGGAGCAGGCGATGGTCAACTATGACGTTGCGGTAGTGCTACTCGCGGCCGGTCGCGGCGAGCGACTCGGGGCCGGCGTTCCTAAGGGCTTTGCCAAGATCGACGGTTCGACCTTGCTCGAACATGCGCTCGGCCAGGTTAAGAACGTCGCCGGCCTAAGGCGCGTTGTCGTTACCGCCCCGGCCGGGCTTGAAGACGAAGTTCAAAACTACGCGGATGCCGTTCTTGGCTCCGAGGTCGCTTGGGTCGTCACAGGTGGTGAGACCAGGCAGCAGTCGATTGGGCTTGGGCTCGAGAAGCTCGCCGAGTTTGATGCCTATCGCGCTGGTGCGAAGGCCGTTGTGCTCGTGCACGACGTTGCTCGCACCTTTGCGCCGACATCCCTGTTCGACGCCGTGGCTGCCGCTGCCGCAGCGTCCGATGACGCAATCGTTCCGGTGCTGCCGGTTGCCGACACCATCAAGCAGATCGAGGGTGAGTGGATTACCGCGACCCTCGACCGCGACAAGATGGCACGGTCGCAGACCCCGCAGGGCTTCAAGTTCGCTGCTCTTCGCGCGGTCTATGCCGGCGCAGAGACCGACTACACCGATGATGCTGCGCTGTGGCAGGCTTCTGGCGGTCGGGTTCGAGCGATTACCGGAGACCCCGCTGCTTACAAGATCACCCACCCAGAAGATCTAGGCCTCATGACCGCTGCTCGAGAGCAGCGCAGCGGCATTGGCGTCGATGTGCACCGATTCAGCGAGGATGCCGCCAAGCCGCTCTTCTTGGGCACGGTCGTCTGGTCGGGTGAGCGCGGGCTCGATGGTCACAGCGATGGAGATGCGGTCTCGCACGCGATTGTTGACGCTCTGCTATCGGCCGCTGGCCTTGGCGACATCGGCTCAAACTTTGGCGTGGATCGCCCAGAGTTCGCGGGCGCCAATGGCACGATCTTTTTGGCCGGCACCATTGACCTGCTTGCCGCAAACGGTTGGCGCATCGAAAACGTCAGCGTGCAGATCATCGGAAACCGGCCAAAGGTCGCGCCCATGCGCCCCACCGTCGAGCAGGCGCTCGGCGCCATTCTCGCCGCCCCTGTCGCCATCGGGGCAACGACTACCGATGGCCTCGGGTTCCTCGGCAACAGCGAGGGAGTGGCCGCTGTGGCTACGGCCCTCATTTCGCGCAGGTCGGTAGGCTAAAAACGTGACCATGCGCCTCTTCGACTCGCACGCGCAAGCCATCCGCGAGTTTCAGCCGATTCAACCCAATCGGGTTGGCATCTACCTCTGCGGCCCAACCGTCCAGGGTGCCCCGCACGTGGGCCACCTTCGCTCGGCTCTGGTCTATGACATCCTGCGCATTTGGTTCGAGGTCAACGGCACCAAGGTCACTCTGGTTCGAAACGTCACCGACATCGACGACAAGGTACTCGAAAACGCAAAGGCTTCGGGCGAAGACTGGTTCGCGCTTGCCTATCGCTTCGAACTCGAGTTCAACGAGGCTTATCGCGCCTTGAACATCGCCGCCCCAACCTACGAACCACGCGCCACCGCGAGCATCCCAGAGATGCTCGAGCTGATCGATCGCCTCATCGAGAGCGGCTACGCATACGTTGCCGAAGACGCATCCGGGGATGTCTACTTTGCCTCTGCCAAATGGCCCTCGTATGGCGAGCTCACCAACCAAAAGCTCGACGACATGGCCAACGACGACGGCGCCGAGGGCCGCGGCAAGCGCGACCCGCGAGACTTTGCACTCTGGAAGGGCCGCAAGGCCGGCGAGCCAGAGACCGCATCCTGGAACACCAAGTTTGGCGCGGGCCGCCCCGGCTGGCACATCGAATGCTCGGCGATGTCGACCAAGTATCTCGGCGCCAACTTTGATATTCACGGTGGCGGGCTCGACCTGCGGTTTCCGCACCACGAAAACGAGCTCGCCCAGTCGCGTGCGGCGGGCGACCAGTTTGCCAACTACTGGCTGCACAACGGCCTCGTAAACGTAAACGGGCAGAAGATGTCGAAGTCGCTAGGCAACAGCATCTATGCCGCCGACCTCCTCAAGGCCGGCAGCCCGCTGGCCGTGCGCTACTACCTTGGTTCGGCGCAGTACCGTTCGGTGCTCGACTATCACGAAGGCGTGCTCGACGAGGCTCAGACCGCGATAGACCGCATTGCGGCATACCTCGACCGCGCCACACGTCGACTGGCCGGCACCAAGCACGAGCTTGGCGATGTTGAAGCCCGAGCTAGCCTGCCAGCCAAGTTCGTCGAAGCCATGAACGACGACCTAAACGTGCCAGCCGCGCTCGCCGTGTTGCACGAAACCGTGCGCCTTGGCAACTCGGCAATTGACTCGGATGACCTCGCCGCAGCAGCATCCGCGCTTGCATCGGTCTCGGCGATTCTGCACGTGCTCAACCTCGACCCTCGTGCCGAGCAGTGGGGCACCTCGGGCGACTCGGCAGCCATTGCTGCGCTGGGTTCGGTAATCGAGTTGCTGCTCGAAGAGCGTCGAGCAGCACGCGCAAACAAAGACTTCGCAAAGGCCGACGCGATTCGCGACCGCCTGACCGCAGCCGGCATCACAATCGAGGATGCCGCCGAAACAACCCATTGGAGCTTAGATGGCTAGCAAAGGCAAACGCCCAGGAACCCCAAAGAAGAAGGGCGCAACGGTAGGCACCGGTGGCCACGGCCGCGCCCGCCTCGAAGGCAAGGGCCCAACCCCGAAGGCAGAGGACCGCAAGGGCCACAAGGCCTTCAAGGCCAAGAACGCCGCCGAGAAGCGCGCCGACGCCGCGGCCAAGCCTGCTCGCGGAACCTCGCGCGCGGCCTCTGGCAAGGGTGAGTTCTTGGCACCAGCCGCACGCACCGCAGGCACCGCTGGCGCTCGTCGCAACGCCGGTGCTCGCGTCGCCAAGGCCGAGAACGCCGGCGAGGTGCTGAGCGGTCGCAACTCGGTGCTCGAGGCGCTTCGCGCCAAGCTGCCTGCAACCGCGCTGTATCTAGCCGCCAGAATCGAAATGGATGACCGCGTCAAAGAGGCCATCACTCTGGCAAATAACCGCGGCATCGCGGTAAACGAGGTCACCCGCCCAGAGATCGACCGTATGACCGGATTCGACTCGGTGCACCAGGGCATCGCACTGGCCGTGCCGCCATACAACTACTCGCACCCGATGGACCTGCTCGACAAGGTGCT
>CANGNR010000040.1 GCA_947455385.1 Microbacteriaceae bacterium | reverse complement strand
GAGTTGACGGTTGGGTTGGTGAACGCGAGCAGGCTTGGAGCGTGCTTCAGGATTCCACCGATGTACCAGCGAGCGAGGTCGCTGAGGCCGCCGTAGCCGTTCTCGTCATAGAACAACGGGGTGCCGTTCTTCCAGAGTGACTGGTGCACGTGCATTCCCGAGCCGTTGTCGCCGAAGAGTGGCTTTGGCATGAAGGTTGCGGTCTTGCCCCACTGGTTTGCGACGTTCTTGACGATGTACTTGAACTTCAGGATGTCGTCTGCAGCGCTAACGAGGGTGTCGAAGCGGTAGTTGATCTCGCCCTGACCTGCGGTGCCGACCTCGTGGTGGCTGCGCTCGACCGAAAGGCCAGCGGCCTCAAGCTCGAGAACGATGTTGTCGCGCATGTCTGCGTGCTGGTCAACTGGCGAAACAGGGAAGTATCCACCCTTGTATGGGGTCTTGTTGGCGAGGTTTCCGCCTTCTTCGACGCGACCCGAGTTCCAGGCAGCCTCAGACGAGTCAACGAAGTGGCTCGAGCCGTTCTGCTTGTACTCGTAGCGAACGTCATCGAAGATGAAGAACTCGGCCTCAGGGGCAAAGAATGCGGTGTCGGCGATGCCGGTGCTGGCGAGGTAAGCCTCTGCCTTCTTGGCAACCTGACGTGGGTCGCGACCGTAGATCTCGCCGTTGCGTGGGTTGTAGATGTCGAACAGCATGACGAGGGTCTTCTCGGTGCGGAAGGCGTCAAGGTATGCGGTGGTCACATCTGGGATCAGCTGCATGTCTGACTCGTGGATCGAGGCAAAGCCGCGGATCGACGAACCATCGAAAAGCTGACCATCTACGAAGAACTCTTCGTCAATCATCGATGCAGGAAGGTTGAAGTGCTGCTGAACGCCAGGGAGGTCGGTGAAGCGCACGTCAAGGAACTTAACATCGTTGTCCTTGATGTACTTCACTACCTCTGATGCCTGGGTAAACAATGGCTTTGCCATAGGGAAATCCCTTCAGGTGAAGTTAAACGGGAGTTTGGGCACGTCTTTGGCCTAGGTCAAGTTTAGTCGCAGGGCCTCGCTGTGTGATGCCAATCAATGTTTCGGCAATGTAAAAGATATGACCCTCGTTTAGGCTCTTAGGGTGTCTGAATCATCCGCGTCTGTGAACTATCCCGGCAAGCGCCTCGGCTTGCCTTTCTCTGGCCCAGGAGCCTTAGCCAAGATGGGTCGTCGCGTGGCCGCAATTGCGATTGACTGGGCGATCTCGCTGTTTCTCGGAGCCACGTTCTTCAAGTACGACAACACATCGATCATGATCCTCTTTGTCTCGCTCAACTACCTGTTTGAGGTCACCGCCGGCGCTACGATCGGCCACCGCTTGCTCGGCCTGAAACTCACTCGCACTGATGGCTCTTGGGTTGGTTTCTGGCGGCCGCTACTGCGAAACCTTCTGCTGATTCTGGTTATCCCGGTTGCAATCTGGGATGCTGACGGTCGTGGTCTGCACGACAAGGCTGCGGGAACCATCCTGGTTCGCCGCTAGAGACGTGATACGTGCCTCGCTCTAGCGGCGAGGAGCGCGCATTCTGCGTGGGTCGATGCCTTTTGGAATCGGCAGACTCTTGCCAAGCGACGACAAACGGTTGCGAACGGTTCGAATCTCGTTTCGGTTGAGGGTTCGCTTCGACTTCTGCAGGGTAGCGGCCAGCTTGGTGATTGGCACACCGTCTTCGCCGCCAGTCACCATGATGGTGATGATCTCTACGCCTGGTGCGATTCTCTGCACGGTCTTGCGCTCATCGGCAATCATCTGGGCGACGCGGGTCTTCGAACCTTCGCCAATAAGGGCGACGCCGCCCGGGCCGACGGCACGGTAGACGGCATCCATGCTTCGGTTTACGGCGATTGGCTGCTCGTTTCCGGTCCATCCGCGACGCAGGGCACTGCGCAGCACGGCTCCCACAGCGCCTGGCTGGCCCTCGATCTGAGCGTAGGCAGCTTTTTCGGCGCGACGCGACATCACAATGAGGCCGAGCAAGAACGAAAACAGCACCGTGGTCACAGACCACAGGATGATGCCGACGGGATCGCCGTTGGTGAGGGTGAGAGTCGCTATCACGCCGAGAACGAGGGGAACACCGGCTGCCAAGGAAACCCAAAGAATCGATTTACGGTCTGACTTGAAGGTCATCTTGTAGATGCCAACAAGTTGCTTAACGCGCGAAGGTTTCTTTTCGATTGGGTTCTTAGCCATGGCTAATAGCCTAACGAATCACTAAACGGCTTGGCTGAAGCCGTCGCGCGCCGCGGCCTCGGCCAAGTGATTGAGGTCGGCTGGAATCTCTCGACCTTTTTTAATCATGGATACAGCCCAAAGGCGACCGGCACGATACGAACTCCGAACCAATGGCCCAGAGAGAACGCCGAGGAATCCGATGTCTTCGGCCTCCTCGCGAAGTTCAACGAACTCCTGCGGCTTGACCCAGCGTTCGATTGGGTGGTGACGAAGGCTTGGGCGCAGGTATTGAGTGATGGTGATGATGTCGGTTCCCGCGTCATACAGGTCTTGCAGAGCCTCGCTGATCTCTTCGCGGCTCTCGCCCATTCCCAGAATCAGGTTCGACTTGGTCACCATGCCGGCGGCACGAGCCTGAGTTAGCACGTCGAGCGAACGGTCATACCTAAACGCTGGGCGAATCTGCTTGAAGATGCGGGGGACCGTCTCGAGGTTGTGCGCAAAGACTTCTGGCTTGGCATCAAAAACGTGCTGCAGAAGTTCGGGCTTGCCAGAGAAGTCGGGCACGAGAATCTCTACACCGGTTCCTGGCGACTGCTGGTGAATCTGGCGGATGGTCTCGGCATAGAGCCACGACCCCTCGTCATCCAGGTCGTCGCGAGCAACACCCGTGACGGTGGCGTAGCGAAGCTTCATTCGCGCCACAGACTCACCAACGCGTCGAGGTTCATCCGCGTCGAAGTCTGCTGGCTTGCCGGTGTCGATCTGGCAGAAGTCGCAGCGGCGGGTGCACTGTGAGCCGCCGATTAGGAATGTCGCCTCGCGGTCTTCCCAGCATTCGAAGATGTTTGGGCAGCCGGCCTCTTGGCAAACGGTGTGCAGACCCTCGGTCTTCACTAGGTTCTGAAGGGCTTGATACTCAGGACCCATCTTGGCGGTGGTCTTGATCCACTCGGGCTTCTTCTCAATCGGCGTGGACGCGTTGCGCACCTCGATGCGAAGCATCTTCTTCGCGGCTGGACGCTCTTCGGTCATTTGGTACTTCCGCCTATCTCGCCCAGGTGTCGCTGAACTACTTCTGCTGCCATGCCGACGGTGATTTCACGTCGGGCCAATATGGATAGAGTGCTGCTGGATGCATCTTTTATTCCACAAGCGATTATTGTTTCATAAGGTTGCAGCGAGTTATTGCAGTTCAGTGCGAACCCGTGCATCGTGGTCTTCTCCGCGACTCGGATGCCGATTGCGGCGACCTTAACGTAACCGGTTGCGGTGGCTACCCAGACGCCAGTTCTGCCATCCACTCGCTCACCAACGACGCCAAACTCGGCAATCGAATCAATCAGCACCTGCTCGAGCCAGCGGACGTAGCCGACCACGTCGATCGGCTGGGGGAGTCGCATGATTGGGTAGCCAACCAGCTGGCCGGGGCCGTGCCAGGTAATCTTGCCGCCGCGATCGACCTCGATGACCGGTGTGCCATCCTGGGGGTGCTCTTCGGGCTCGGTTCGCTTGCCCGCCGTGTAGACGGCCTGGTGCTCAAGAAGAATCACGGTGTCGGGACGCGCGCCCGAAACGACTTCGGCATGAACCTGTCGCTGCAGTTCCCAGGCAGCCTCGTAATCAATGAGGTTGGGGGCGAATCCGGCGATTTCGAACTTGGGCATTTGTTCAATTCTAAGTTGCTTGCGGTTGTGAATAGTCCGCCATCCACTTTCTGCTCGGATGCTCGCATGCGCAGCGCTGTCGTTGCCATGCTCAGGTTCGTGCGCTATCAAACCATGCCGAGGCTAGCCCTCAGGCGGCTGCTGCTTGAAAGGCCCGACTTGGTGCCCTTGCGAAGACTCCAAGGGCAACTCGCGTCTGGTCGACTCCTACTTGGTGAGATTCGAGCCGTTCCGAAGCTCCCGGGTTCGAAGGTTCTCGGGGTCGAGCCCAGTTCACAGGCGCGCTGGACAAATCGCCCCGGCTTGCGAAGTCGGCCTGCATGGGTTGCCTTTGCCTCGGTGGTCTTACTATCGGCCATGCTCTGTGCCATAGGCACTGCACAGCACCCGCGCGCCACCTACAAACCTCCAATCGCCAAACCCGCGGTGCCACCAACGGAGAAGGCATTGAACCAGGCGTCGCACACCGCAACGGCTGGGCCAGGGTCGTCAGCCATCGTGCTCGGCGGCATCGCCAGCGAACTGGTTAAAGGAAAAGCGCGCACCTACGTGAAGCAGGGGCGCACTTGGATCCTTGAAACCGGAGGTTAGATGCCTAGGTTGCCATCGAAGTTGGCCGATTCCAGACGGGCCTTGACGTCAACCAAGAAGCGGCTGGCGTCGGCGCCATCGACGAGGCGGTGGTCATAAGACAGGGCTAGGTAAACCATGCTGCGAATGGCGATCGAGTCATTGCCCAGCGAGTCGGTGACCACAACTGGGCGCTTGGTGACGACTCCGGTGCCAAGGATGGCGACCTGTGGCAAGAAAACCACTGGGGTGTCGAACAGGGCGCCGCGCGAACCGGTGTTGGTCAGAGTGAAGGTTCCACCCGAGAGCTCGTCTGGCTTTAGCTTGTTTTCGCGGGTGCGAGCGGCTAGGTCAGCAATCTGCTGTGCGATGCCTGAAAGTGACTGCGATGCGGTGTCGCGAAGCACCGGGGTCAGAAGGCCACGTTCGGTGTCAACGGCAAAGCTGATGTTCTCGCCGTTGTGGTAGACGATGTTTTCTCCCTCGATCGAAGCGTTGAGCTTCGGGTGAGCGCGAAGGGCCTCAGCGGCTGCGAGCGCAAAGAACGGCATGAAGTTGAGCTTGACGCCAGCCTTAGCGGTGAACGAAGCCTGAACGCGGCTGCGCAGCTGTGCGATCGCGGTGACGTCGACCTCGACCACGGTGGTCAGCTGGGCGCTCTGGTTCATCGAGGCCACGGCGCGTTCGGCAAGAACCTTGCGAAGGCGCGACATTGGCTCGGTGGTTCCGCGAAGCGCGGAAGCCTCGGCTGCAACGTGTGCAACCTGAGCCACAGGTGCCGAAACTACGGTCACTGCGCTGGTTGCGGCCGCGAGCACGTCATCCTTGCGGATTCGGCCACCCACGCCGGTTCCGGCGATTGAGTTAAGGTCGACGCCGCTCTCATTTGCGAGCTTGCGCACTAGCGGGGTCACGTAGCCGGCGTCTGATGCTGGGGCTGCTGCGGCGACTGGAGCCACCGGAGCGGCAACAGGAGCTGGGACAGCGGGAGCTACTACTGGCGCGGCAATCGGGGCTGGCGCTTCGTAAACCGGCGCGGCTGGTGTTGGGGGAGCCACAACCGGAGCCGGTGCCTCATAAACAGGTGCGGCGGGAGCCTCTGCTGGGGCTGCGGGAGTAGCTGCCTCGGTAGGTGCTGCGGCACCCTCGCCGACGATAGCCAAGACGGCGCCAACGGCCACGGTCTCATCCTCGGCAACAAGGATCTGCTGCACGATGCCGGCCACCGGGCTAGGGATCTCGGTGTCGACCTTGTCGGTCGAAACCTCAACCAGCGGCTCGTCGATTGCGACTGAGTCGCCGACCTTTTTGAGCCAACGGGTGACGGTTCCTTCGGTGACGCTTTCGCCGAGGGCAGGAAGTAGAACTTCGCTCATGATCGGTGCTCCTTATCGAATCAATACTAAGCGTGGGCGTGAAGAGGCTTGCCCGCGAGAGCCAGGTGGGCCTCGCCGATTGCCTCGTTCATGGTCGGGTGGGCGTGAATCAGGGTTGCCACGTCTTCTGGGTAAGCCTCCCAGTTCACGATGAGCTGGGCCTCGCCAATCTGCTCACCAACACGCGAGCCGATCATGTGAACGCCGATGACAGGGCCGTCGTTCTTGCGGATCAACTTGATGAAGCCCGCGGTGCCCAGGATCTGGCTCTTGCCGTTGCCACCTAGGTTGTATTCGTAGGTGCTGATGTTGTCGGCACCGAACTTCTCGGCTGCCTTGGCCTCGGTCAGGCCGACCGAAGCGATCTCTGGCTCGCAGTAGGTGACCTTTGGAATACCGTTCTCGTCGATCACGGCAGGGTTTAGGCCAGCGATTTCCTCTGCGATAAAGATACCCTGCTGAAAACCGCGGTGTGCGAGCTGCAGGCCGGGCACGATGTCTCCGGCTGCGTATACGCCAGCCACGCTGGTCTGTAGGCGCTCGTTGGTAAGCACGAAGCCGCGGTCCATCTGAACGCCCTGCTCCTCGTAGCCGAGGCCAGCGGTGTTCGGCCCGCGACCAACTGCAACTAGCAGAAGCTCCGCGCTGATGGTCTCGCCGCTCTCGAGGCTGACGACAACTCCGGTGTCTGACTGCTGCACGCCCGAGAAGCGAACGCCGGTCTTGAAGTTGATTCCACGCTTGCGGTAAGCGCGCTCGAGCGCCTTCGAGATCGATGGGTCTTCGTTAGGCACCAGCGATGGCAGGCCCTCAACGATGGTGACATCGCTGCCGAAGGACTTCCAGATCGATGCGAACTCGACGCCAATGACGCCGCCGCCGAGAATAACGACGCTGGATGGAACGAACTCGAGCTGCAGAGCGGTCTCGGAGGTGATGACGCGGCCACCAATCTCAAGACCTGGCAGGCTGCGGCTGTACGAGCCAGACGCGAGAACGACGTTCTGGCCGGTGTAGTTGTCTCCGTTGACGGTGACGGTCTTTGGGCCGGTCAGACGCCCCTCGCCGGCAACAACGGTGATTGCCTTGGAGTTGACCAGGCCGGTGAGGCCCTTGAATAGGCGGTCAACGATGCCGTCGCGGTATTTGTTGACACCGAGCATGTCTACGCCGGTGAACTGTGCGCCGATTCCGTAGGCGGCAGCATCCTTGGTTACGTCGGCGACCTCTGCCGAGTGGAGGAGTGCCTTGGTTGGGATGCATCCGCGGTGCAGACAGGTGCCGCCAAGCTTGTCCTTCTCTACCAAAGCCACGGTCTTGCCGAGCTGGGCCGAGCGAAGCGCTGCGGCATAACCGCCGCTTCCGCCGCCTAGAATAACGACGTCAAAGTTGAATTCGGCCATGGCTGTCTCCATCCGAGTAGGGGGTTATCTGTACAACTTTACTACGCGGAATCAGGCGAGGCTCAGGTTCAACGAGCAGTTTCGCCTATTTCTGGCTCGCCAGATTTCGGGCCAACTGCACCAGCATTCGAACCGAGACCCCAGTTGGCCCCTTGGGTGTAAAACCGAACGGTGCGAGGGTATTGAAATCGGCGCTTGCGATGTCTAGGTGAGCCCAAGGAATCGACTTGCCAGTTCGCTTGCTGACGCCAACAAACTCCTTTAGAAAGAGACCGCCCACGAGCATTCCGCCGTCTGGCGTGCCCAACTTTGAGTTGACCATGTCGGCAATTTGCGAGTCGAGGTTTGCGCGCAGCTCAGCCGGCAGAGGCATGTGCCAAAACAGTTCGCCAGTCTCGGCCGATGCCCTTTTGACAGCTTCAACAGCAGATTCTTCACCCATGAGACCCGAATAGCGGTTGCCCAGGGCGTAGGTTGCAGCACCGGTAAGGGTGGCAACGTCGACCAGCAGGTCCGGATCTTCGATAGATGCGCTGATCAGTCCATCCGCAAGCACAACGCGACCTTCGGCATCGGTGTTGGTTACCTCAACGGTCACGCCATTGCGATAACGGATGACGTCGCTAGGCCTAGTCGCGGAGCCGCTTGGAAGGTTCTCGGCGATGCAAAGCCAACCGGTGACGTTCACCTTGAGCTTGAGGCGAGCGATTGCAATGAGCGACTCGAGCACCGCGGCGGCTCCCATCATGTCGCCCTTCATGGTGAGCATGGATGCCGGTGGCTTTAGGCTGAGGCCGCCCGAATCGAACGTGATGCCCTTGCCGACGAGCGCAAGCGACTTCTTAGCTCCCTTTGGTCGGTAATCGATGCGCACAAAGCGCGGACCACGGGTCGAGCCCTGACCAACGGCATGGATTCCGACGATCCCGTCTTTGGCCATGGCCTTTTCATCCCAGATCCGAACGCCTAGTTCGTGCTTGGCGGCCTTGTCTTCGGCGATTTTGGCGAAGGTCTTTGGATACAGCACGTTTGGTGGAAGGGCCGTGAGATCGCGGGTGTTGTGCACGGCTTCACTCACGATTGCGATCGCGTTGGCATCCGCAGCCGAGAAGCCACTACCCGAGACCACGTCGATGCGCGAGAGCTTGGAGTTGCCACCGTGGGTGCGACCTCGGTAGTCATTGAATTCGTAGTGGCCGAGCAGCGTGCCCTCGAGGACTGCAGCATCGAGCGCCTCGGACTCAAAGCCAAACGCGAGAGTGAGAGAAGACTCGGTCTTAGCTGACCGGCCGAGTGCGCCGCCTATATTGCGAGCCTCATCCGGCGAGATGACGCCATCGCCTAGCCCAACCAGAAGGATTGCCCCGCCGTTAGCCGACGGCACGCGGGTCACAGACTCGTGCTTGGCCGAGGCGCCGATGCCCTTTAGGTTCCAGGTCGAGGGAATCTGGTTGGCGGCTGGTCCGGTGGCCCGAAGGTTCTCGCCATCCTTGACAACGCCTATCACGAGGGTCGAGCCCTTGAGGTCTGCGGGAATGGACGAGGAGATTTTCACCTTTGGAATCTTCATGGCACCAGCCTAAACCGTGTCTATTTAGGATTGATTTATGACAGGCTTTGCTGACCTCTACGAGGTTCTCGACGGAATCGAGCTCGTTCCGAGTGGCCTGCCTCTAGTCGCGGGATTGACCGGATTCACCAACGCCGGTTCGGCCGTCACTGCCATCGCTGAGAACATCTTCGAAAACTTCGAGGCCGAGCTCATCATCAAGTTTTCTAACGACGAACTTCTCGACTATCGCTC
>CANGNR010000039.1 GCA_947455385.1 Microbacteriaceae bacterium | reverse complement strand
GTGATCGACACGGGCGCTGACTCCCAGTGCGCCGACACGATGACGATGCCCCGCGGGCGCTCAAGCTCGGTAGCCCACTTGGCCAGCTGCGAGGTCCAAAGCTCGTCATCGAGCAACATCGGAGCACCGTGAGACACGTAGAGCGCGGGCAGAACCTGAGTGGCTGAGCTATTCACGACTTAAGTAAAGCACACCTAGACTAATTTTGCTAGTTGGTTGCCGCGTCATACTCGGCGAGGATGCTGACCGACGCCGAACAACCGATTCGCGAGGCCCCAGCATCGAGCATTGCGATAGCATCTGAAAGAGTGCGGATGCCTCCCGACGCCTTTACTCCGATGTTCGGGCCAACGGTTGCGCGCATGAGCGCGACGGCCTCGACTGTTGCTCCCCCGCTTGCAAAGCCAGTCGAAGTCTTTACGAAATCGGCGCCAGCCGCTTCGGATGCCTCGCATGCCGCCACGATCCCGCCATCCGTGAGGTTGCAGGTCTCAAAGATGACCTTGAGAATCGCGCCACCAGCGTGAGCCGCCTCGGCGACGGCAGCGATATCACCTCTCACTTCGGCAAGCATTCCGGCGCGAAGCCATCCTTGATTGATCACCATGTCGACTTCGACTGCGCCGGCGGCAGTGGCGATGCGCGTTTCTGCGACCTTCGACTCGGTGGCAGAGTTGCCGTGCGGAAATCCGACGACAGTGCAGAGCGATACGGCGCTGTCGGCAAGCAGGGACTCGGCACCGACGACGTCGGATGGACGAACACAGGCCGCCTTGAATCCGTGTGCCAGCGCCTCACGAACAACAACCAGCGCCTGCTCGGGGGTTCCCTCGGGCTTCAAGTAGGTGTGATCGATTGCCGAAAGAAGTTGCTGCCGAGAATATCGGGGCTGTTGGCTGGTCATGAGAAGAGTCTAGAGTGTGAGCATGCAGATAAGCGTGGCAGTGAAGCCAGGGTCTCGAAAGGGGCCACTCATCGAGTCACAGACCGATGGCAGCCTGCTGGTTTATCTCAGGTCGAGAGCCGTTGAAGGCGCAGCAAACAAAGAACTCATCGAGATCCTGGCTGTTCACTTTGGGGTAGCAAAGTCGTTAATCGAAATCGTCGGTGGCGCAACGGCCCGCATCAAGCGCGTGGTCGTTGACATCTAGCCGTTAAAGCGAAAAACCCGCACTAGGCGGGTTTATTCGTGGACCTGAGGGGACTTGAACCCCTGACCCCCTGCATGCCATGCAGGTGCGCTACCAGCTGCGCCACAGGCCCGAACGTTGTTCGGACAACTTGAATAGATTACTACAAACTCGCGGCCGATGCAGCAGGCACCTTGAGCACGGGGCAGTCAGCCCACAGTCGTTCGAGCGAATAGAACATGCGCTCCTGCTCGTGCATCACGTGGATGAGAACATCACCGTAGTCGAGCAGAATCCACCGGCCGAGTTGCTGACCTTCTTTGAGAACCAAGCGATAGCCTGCATCGCGAAACTTGTCTTCAATTTCCTCGGCGATCGACTGCACCTGGCGCTCATTGCGGCCTGAGACCAGCAAGAAGGCGTCCGAAAGGGCGTAGTACTTCGACACATCCAGCGCAACCGGGTTCTCACCCAACTTGTCGTATGCCGCCTCGACGGCGATGTCGATCATTTCTTGCGCTTTGCTGTTCGAGTCCAATGGTCCCCTTATCTTAGGTAGCCGAGTAAATAGGCTGCGATGAATAACCCGCCGACGACCATCATCAAACCTGCGGTCACGAATGCGAGCGTGGTTTGACGCTTGGTGCGCGGCTTGATGCCGGTCTTAGGTTTTGCGCCCGCCACGCGAGCAGAGACCGGTTTGACGATGTCGATCGGCCCGGTTCCGGCCGCCTCTCGAGCGTCTACGCCGGTTGGCGCAACCGTGAACGAGGGCAACTGAATCGCGCCTGTTCGAGGGCGAACCTGCTCGATTGGCGGCAAGTCGATTGCCCCGGTAGGAAACCGCTCGCGATCGATGACGATCGATGAGGTCTGCGGCTCACGCAAAAGTGTGTTGAAGTCGATTGCAGGGGCTTCATCGAGCTCGACCGGAGCTAAGACGGGCGTAACCTCGGCCTCGATGGGCGCGATGATCGGCGCAACCTCGGCCTCGACAGGTGCAAAAACTGGGGCATCCTCGACCTGCACTGACTCGATGATCGGCGTGCTTACCGTCGGCGGAGCGTACTCGGGAACCTGTGGCTTGGCGGGCTCATCCGTGTGAAGTGGAGGAAGAATAATCGGGGCCGGCGCGGCTGGCAGTTCACCGGTCAGCGGATGGGCGATGTCTTCGTTTAGGGCCTCCCACATCAGGCGGTCGTAATCAGAGGGCTGAGTCATCTTCACCACCCAGATAGAGCTTGTGCTTGGCGATGTACTGCACCACGCCGTCTGGCACGAGGTACCAGACAGGCTTTGCCTGCGCGGCGCGGTCTCGAATGTCCGTCGACGAGATGGCGAGGGCCGGCACCTCAAGGATGGTCACCGAACCAACCGGCAACGGCGGAACGTTCATTGGGTGGCCGGGTCGGGTGACGGCGATGAACTCTGCCATCTCGAAGATTTGCTCGACGTCCTTCCAGGCCAGAATCTGCGCCACGGCGTCTGCCCCCGTGATGAAGAAAAGGTCTGCGTCGGGATACTGCGCCTGGATGTCGCGCAGCGTGTCGACGGTGTAGGTGATGCCGCCGCGATCGATGTCAACGCGGCTCACGCGAAAACGGGGATTTGCTGCCGTTGCAATGACAGTCATGAGGTAGCGGTGCTCACCCTCGGTGACCTTCATTTTTTGCCAGGGTTGCCCGGTCGGCACAAAGATTACTTCTTCGAGGTTGTAGGCCTGAGCGACCTCGCTCGCAGCAACGAGGTGCCCGTTGTGGATTGGGTCAAAGGTGCCACCCATTACACCCAGTCGACGTCTGGCCATAGATAGCCCGTTAGGGTCTAGTGGTGACCCTGGGAGTCGTTTGACTTGTGAGCGTGGCGGTTAGCGACATCACGGAACGACCAGGTGATCCATCCGAGAAGAAGAAACAGGCTCATGGCGATGGCGCCGAAGATGACGGTCGGAAACGACGACTCGGTTGCGGCTTCTGCCAAGTTTCTAAACATCTGACTCCTTGTTTGTATCTAAGAATAGCCTAGGCGCGAATCTGGCCGGCGCCGCGAACGATCCACTTTGTCGAAGTGAGTTCGGGCAGCGCCATTGGTCCGCGGGCGTGCAGCTTTTGGGTCGAAATTCCCACCTCTGCGCCAAAGCCAAACTCGCCACCGTCGGTGAATCGGGTTGCTGCGTTGACCATGACGACGGCAGAATCGACCTCGGCCAGAAAGCGCTCCGCGTTGGCGATGTCTTCTGTGATGATCGACTCGGTGTGACGTGTTGAATACTTGGCGATGTGCTCGAGCGCCTCGTCTAGCGAGTCGACAATCTTGACCGCCAGATCAAGCGTGTAGTACTCGGCAGCCCAGTCGGCGTCGGTTGCCTCGACCGCGGCCGGATAAATAGCGCGCGTTGCTTCGTCGCCGTGGATGGTGACACCGGTGTCGGCAAGCTTCTTGAGAACAGCAGGCAGAACGCGCACTGCGGCCGCACGGTGCACGAGCAGCGTCTCGAGGGCATTGCATACCGACGGGCGCTGAGTCTTTGAGTTGTGCACGATCTCGACGGCCCAGTCTTGGCGAGCCGTCTCGTCGATGAAAACGTGAACTACGCCATCGCCGGTCTCGATAACCGGAACCTTGGATTCGTCGACAACGGTGCGAATCAGACTTGCGCTGCCGCGAGGAATCAAGACGTCTACAAGGCCTCGTGCCTGCATCAACTGCTGGGCCCCTTCGCGGCCAAACTGATCGATGGTCTGCACTGCACCAGCATCAAGCCCAACCGAGGCAAGCCCATCCTGAAGAATCTGCACCAAGACGCGGTTCGAATTCTCGGCCGCCGTGCCGCCGCGAAGCACCGACGCGCTGCCAGCCTTGATGGCGATGGCGGCGATGTCGATGGTCACATTTGGTCGGGCCTCGTAGATGGCACCAATGACGCCGAAGGGAACACGGACCTGCGACACCTTGAGGCCGTTTGGCAGGGTCATGCCTCGCAAAACCTCGCCGATCGGGTCTGGCAGCGAGACGATCTGAAGCACCGCATCGGCCAGGCCAGCGATGCGCTTCTCGTCAAGCTTGAGTCTGTCGAGCAAGCCGGTGCTCAGACCATTCTGCGAACCATTCGCAAGGTCAATCGCGTTGGCAACGATGATTTCATCCTGACGAGCAACCAAAAGCTCGGCTACCGCGTTGAGCGCGGCATTCTTCACGAGGGTGTTTGCCTGCCCAATGGAGCCAGAAGCGGCTTTGGCTCGCTTGATTAGATCGACGGCGGTGGTCATCTCTTAAGCCTATCTTTGAGCGGCAGAGGCGTCTGCCTCGAACCAGGTTCCAACAGACTCGCCGGCTAGAGCGCTTGCTACAAGGTCTGCCGAAGTAAGCAGCACGGCAATGCCCTGTGCGTTGGCAAGTTTTGCGGCGCCAACCTTGGTTAGCGCTCCCCCGGTGCCGACACCGGTTGAGGTGCCGCCAACTTCAATCTCGTCGAGGCCGTCTTCAAACGCCACTCGCTCGATGCGGGTTGCGCCCGGCTTGGTCGGCGGCATGTCATAAAGGGCATCCACGTCGCTCAAAAGCACCAAGACGTCAGCACTCACCAGGATGGCCACCAGCGCGGCCAAACGGTCGTTGTCGCCGAAGCGAATCTCTTGGGTAGCCACGGTGTCGTTCTCGTTGACGATAGGCAGAACGCGCAGCTCGAGCAGGCGTTCAAGGGCCTTAGCGGCGTTTTCGCGCGTGTCTTCGCCCTCGAGGTCGCCAGATGTCAGCAGAACCTGGCCCGCGATAATGCCGAACTTCTCAAGGTTGCCCTGATAACGCGCAATCAGTCGGCTCTGCCCCACGGAGGCTAAGGCCTGCGAGGTAGGGAGGTCTTCTGGCTTCGACTCTAGGTTTAGCAGAGGCATGCCGGTTGCGATTGCGCCGGATGACACCAGCACAACCTCGGATCCGCGCGCGTGGGCGTCGGCCAGGGCAGCAACCAAGGCCTCAATCTTGTCGGCGTTTGCGCCGCTGATCGAAGACGAGCCGACCTTGACGACGATGCGCTTAGCGGTCGCAATCTGCGAGTTGGCAGTCAGAGACATTACTCACCCTCTGTATCAAGAGAATCTGTGCTGCGCCAAATTCCGGCGCGGCCTTCGGCGTCGAGCTCCTCTCGAGCTGCAGCCTTTGCATCCATTCGAGCCTTGTATTCTTCGCGACGCTGAGGAGTGGTGCGTCGATCGTTGCGATCGATTCTGGCGTCGGTTCCACGAGGTCCGGTCAAGAGTTCTGCGGCCGAAGAGATGGTTGGCTCCCAGTCGAAGAGAACTCCCTCGCCGGCACCGATAACCACGGTCGAACCGGCGACTGCCCCGGCCTTGAAGAGTTCGTCTTCGACACCGAGCTTGGCGAGTCTGTCACCTAGGTAACCAACAGCCTCGTCGTTGCCAAACATGGTCTGGGCAACCCAACGCTCTGGCTTCGCGCCGAGAATTCTGAACAGTACGTCTTCGCCGTACTCTTCGCGCGTGACGGTGAACCCACCCTCGTCGCGTCGAGGTTGCATGAGCGTGATGCGTGGTCGCTCCGGTGCGGCTGCCTTTGACTTGCGGTCGGCCTCGACCAGTCGGGCTAGAGCAAAGGTCAGCTCGCGCAGACCCTTGTGGCTGGCGGCAGAAACCTCAAAAACCTCGTAGCCCATGGCCTCGAAGTCGGCACGAACAAACTTCGCCAGCTCGTCTGCGTCAGGCACATCGACCTTATTCAAAGCGATTAGCTGCGGGCGTTGGGTCAGCGGCAACTGGCCCTCGGGCACCTCATAGGCGTCGAGTTCAACCAGGATCTTCTTCAGGTCGCTGATTGGGTCGCGGTTCGGTTCGATGGTCGCGCAGTCGATCACGTGCAACAAGGCGCTGCAACGCTCAACGTGGCGCAAGAACTCGAGCCCAAGGCCCTTGCCCTCGCTCGCGCCTTCAATAAGGCCTGGAACGTCTGCGATGGTGAATCTGGTGTCGCCACCCTGCACGACACCCAGGTTTGGGTGCAGCGTGGTGAACGGGTAGTCGGCAATCTTCGGCTTCGCAGCAGACAGGGCTGCAATCAGACTCGACTTGCCAGCACTTGGGTAGCCAACCAGCGCCACATCGGCGACAGTCTTCAATTCGAGGATGACGCTACCGCGCCATCCGGGCACGCCCAAGAGAGCAAAGCCAGGGGCCTTGCGCTTCGAGCTAGAGAGCGCCGCGTTTCCGAGCCCGCCCATGCCGCCCTCGGCGACGACCAGCTCCATGCCGGCCTGGTCGAGGTCGGCGATCAGCTGGCCGCGAGAGTTCTTAACGACGGTGCCGACCGGAACGGGCAGAATGACGTCATCGCCTCGTGCGCCGTTTCTGAAGTCGCCGGCGCCATCGCCTCCGTCGCCACCCTCACGGTGTGGTCTGAAGTGGTACTCGAGGAGCGTGGTGACGTTGGCATCGGCGACGAGGCTGATGGTGCCGCCCTTGCCGCCATCCGCGCCATCTGGGCCAGCGAGCGGCTTGAACTTTTCGCGCTTCACAGAGACACAGCCGTCTCCGCCGTTTCCGGCGCGCAAGTGCAGCGTGACCTGATCAACGAATGTGACCATGCTTCACCTGCCTTCTAAATAGTTGAAGGCGAGCACCACGGCTCGCCTTCAACAAAAACTTATTTCGCCTTAGGCGACGTCGACCACGTTAACAACGCGGCGGCCACCCTTGCTACCGAACTCAACCGCGCCGGCTGCGAGGGCGAACAAGGTGTCATCCTTGCCCTTGCCTACGTTTGCACCCGGGTGGAAGTGGGTTCCGCGCTGACGAACGAGAATCTCGCCTGCGTTGACAACCTGGCCAGCGAAACGCTTGACGCCTAGACGCTGTGCGTTCGAGTCGCGACCGTTGCGAGTAGAGCTAACACCTTTTTTGGAAGCCATTTTCGGTTAGTCCTTTACTTGATCTCGGTGACCTGCACGCGAGTGAGGTCTTGACGGTGACCCTGGCGCTTCTTGTAGCCGGTCTTGTTCTTGTACTTCTGGATGACGATCTTTGGGCCACGGAGGTCGTTGAGAACCTCAGCGGTGACCTTGACCTTAGCAAGCGCTGCTGCGTCGGTGACGACCTTGTCGCCATCAACCAACAGCAGGGCAGCAAGCTGAATCTTGCCGTCGGTTGCGTTGTTGACTCGGTCGAGAGTCACGATGGTGCCTACCGACACCTTCTCCTGGCGACCGCCAGCTCGTACTACTGCGTAAACCACGGGAATACCCTTTGTTCAAAAGTTTGGACTGTTGCTCTTGTGCGGATTCGCTTATCGGCAACGACTATCAAGTCTACCTCGCAAACCCAGATGGGTCAAACCTATTTAGGCCTGATTCTCTTGAGTGTTTTGCTCGCCCGAAACACTGGATGTGCCCGAGCTGGTGACACGACGAGGCTTGCGCCTGCCTTGACCAGGTGCCTTAGGCTCTGGCAAGGCGTCGAGTACTGCCTCGAGAAGGTGCTCAGGGCTAGACTCGGTCACGCTCGGCAGCGGCAGGTCGACGGTTTCACCAGCGGCCTCGTGTTGAGCGATGGTGCCGGCAGCGATCTGCGCCAACACCGAGTTGATCTCTACGGCGCGCTCTGGTGTGACGACCTTTGCGACCTCTTGCGGCTTGCTGTTGCCCTTGCCGCGGCGTCGCTCGCTCTTGCCGCCATCCGAGCTTGAAGAAGACTTCTCGTTGGTCGAGCGCGCCTTCATGATTGGCTCGTGATAGACGACAACTCCGCGCCCGGCGCAAACCTCGCAAGGCTCGCTAAACGCTTCGAGAAGCCCGATTCCAAGCTTCTTGCGGGTCATCTGCACTAGACCAAGCGAGGTGACCTCTGCCACCTGATGCTTAGTGCGGTCACGGCTCAGGCACTCCATGAGTCGTCGCGAAACGAGGTCACGGTTCGATTCGAGCACCATGTCGATGAAGTCGATGACGATGATTCCACCGATGTCGCGAAGGCGCATCTGGCGAACGATCTCTTCGGCTGCCTCGAGGTTGTTCTTGGTGACGGTCTCTTCGAGGTTTCCGCCAGAGCCGACGAACTTGCCGGTGTTCACGTCGACCACTGTCATGGCCTCGGTGCGGTCAATAACCAGGGATCCGCCAGATGGCAGATAAACCTTGCGCTCAAGCGCCTTGAAGATTTGCTCGCCAACGCGATAGGTGTCGAAGACATCCTTGCTGTCGGTGTAGATCTCGACGCGCTCAAGCAGGTCGGGGGCAACGGATTCGAGGTATTCGGTGATGACATCTTGAACGTCTTCGCCCGAGATGACCATCTTCTGAAAGTCTTCGTTGAAGACGTCGCGAACGATCTTTACCAGAAGGTCTGGCTCGCTGTGCAGAAGAACCGGTGCGTTGCTCTTTGCGGTCTTCTTGCTGATGGCCTCCCACTGAGCCTGCAGACGCTGAACGTCTAGGGTCAGCTGCTCCTCGGTGGCTCCCTCGGCGGCCGTGCGCACGATTACGCCGGCATCCTCGGGCAGGATCTCCTTGAGAATCTTCTTCAGGCGGGTGCGCTCAGACTCTGGGAGCTTGCGCGAGATTCCATTCATCGAGCCGTTAGGCACATAGACCAGGTAGCGGCCAGGCAGCGAAACCTGCGAGGTGAGGCGGGCACCCTTTTGACCGACTGGGTCTTTGGTGACCTGCACCAAGACGGTGTCGCCAGACTTGAGGGCAAGTTCGATGCGCTTGGGCTGGTTGCCGGTTTCGGCAAGCTCCCAGTCGACTTCGCCCGAGTAGAGCACCGCGTTGCGGCCACGACCGATGTCAACGAAGGCCGCCTCCATGCTCGGCAGAACGTTCTGAACCTTGCCCAGGTAAACGTTGCCGATGAGCGAAGCCTCCGCGGCCTTAGCCACGTAGTGCTCAACCAGGATGCCGTCTTC
>CANGNR010000038.1 GCA_947455385.1 Microbacteriaceae bacterium | reverse complement strand
CGCTCGATGGCAACCTTGCGCGGCATGCGTGAGCGAGTCGTGTTCAAGCACTCCCACAGCTCGGTCGAGACGATCTCGCGAACCCGACGAGCATTTTCGCGGGCGTTATTGAGCGATGAGGCAATCGAGGATGCCTCGTTGCGGTCGGTACTGAGAATAGTCAGCAACTGGTCACGAGTGATTGAGCCGTCGATCTGGGCATCCGAGCCGATCACCTTGAGCAGCGAGCGGCAGGCCTTGTCTTCTTCGACCCAAGGGTCTTCGAGCAACAGCTGCAGGTGCACGTCGAGCAGGCGCGAGGTGCCGTCGGCACGCTCTACGTAGCGGCCGATCCAGAACAGCGATTCTGCGATGCGACTCAGCATTCGGTTGATCCCTTCTGTTGCTGTTGCTGTTGTTGCTGCGATGCAAAACCCTCGCCCGGTCGGGTTGAGTGAGCTCGCTCGGGCCGCATCGAACTAGACGAGGATGTTTGCCCGGCGACAAGAGCCGAAACCTGCGAGTTGGTCGGCATGCTCTCGCGCACCGTGATGCGATTAGAGCCGACCACCCAGGTGTCTTTCGAGCCACCACCCTGCGACGAGTTCACGACGAGCTCGCCTTCTGGCAGGGCCACGCGCGTTAGGCCGCCCGGCAGAACCCAAACGTCGTCGCCCGAGTTCACGGCAAAGGGACGAAGGTCGGCGTGACGCGGTCGCAGGCCTTCTTCGACCAGGGTCGGAATCGTCGAGAACTGCACAACTGGCTGAGCGATGTAGCCGCGCGGGTCTTTGGTGAGGCGCTTGCGCAGGTCGTCGAGTTCTTTCTTGGTCGCGGCCGGGCCAACTACGAGCCCCTTGCCACCAGAGCCATCGACCGGCTTGGTCACCAGTTCGTCTAGCCTGTCGAGCACCTCTGCGAGCGCTGCCGGTTCTTCGAGGCGCCAGGTTTGCACATTCTTAACCACGGGCTCCTCATTGAGGTAGTAGCGAATCAGGTCTGGCACATAGGTATAGACGAGCTTGTCGTCTGCTACACCGTTGCCAACCGCGTTTGCCAACGTGACGTTGCCGAGCCGGGCCGCGGTGAGCAACCCCGGTGGGCCGAGCACCGAGTCGGCCCTAAAGGTGAGTGGGTCGAGAAACTCGTCATCCACGCGTCGATAAATAACGTCGACCCGGCGCGGGCCAGAAGTGGTTCGCATGTAAACCTTGCCGCCGGTGCAGAACAAGTCGCGCCCCTCGACGAGCTCCAGGCCCATCAGGCGCGCAAGCAGGGTGTGCTCGAAGTAAGCGCTGTTGTAGACACCGGGAGTGAGCACGACGATGGTCGGATCTTCGACACCGCGCGGAGCAGATGCCCGAAGCGCCGCCAAGAGTCGGTTCGGATACTCGCCCACCGGCTGAATGCGCATCTTCTGAAACAGCTCGGGCAGAGTCTGAGCCATAACCCTGCGGTTCGAAATCACATACGAGACACCGCTCGGCACGCGCACGTTGTCTTCGAGCACGCGCCACTCGCCCGCCTGGTCGCGAATCAGATCGATTCCAGAAACATGGATGCGAACCCCGTTAGCAGGGTCGATGCCAGCGGCCGCCCGGTGAAAGTGCGCGCTTGACGCCACCACGGATGCCGGTATCACGCCATCCCTGATTGCATTTCGGGGGCCGTAAACGTCTGCCAAGAACGCCTCGAGCGCGCGAACTCGCTGCTGAATGCCGACCTCGAGTCCCTGCCACTCCTGGTGCGGAATCACGCGGGGAACAGCGTCGAGCGGAAACGGCCGTTCTTCGCCCGCGAAGTCGAAGGTGACACCCTGGGCAAGGTAAGAGCTAGCGAGTGCGTCGGTGCGGCCCCGCAACTCGGCCTGCGACATGCGCGAAAGAGCCTCGTGAATCTGCGCGTAAGACTGGCGAACCTTGCCGTCTGCCGAGAACATCTCGTCGAACGGGCCGGCCGAATCGCGACGCCCGCGACCAAAACGTGCACCGCCCGAGGGCTGCGGGTAGTCAGAGAATAGATCGGCCATGCTTCGAGATTAGAAAGGCATTGTTGCGTGGTTGTTTCGGCCTTGGGTCCATTCTGTGACTATTTGCTTAGTAGTTTTAGAGCATGATCACTGCCAAAGACTTCAGCGCGTTCACCGCATCGCGTCGAAGCACGCGCGACTTCTTGCCTACCCCGGTCGACCGCGCGGTGATCGATGAAATTCTCGCGGATGCCCTGACGGCGCCGAGCTGGTCGAACACCAGGCCGTTCATGGTGGCGGTTGCCAGTGGCGAGCAGCGCGATCGCATCAGCGCGGAGTTTTGTTCTCGCTGGGATGCCGTTGTCGAGGCCCGAAGCGGGTTCTTGGGCAAGCTCAAGCTGGTGCTCACCCGCCGCGGTTTGCCGACCACCCACCGTTTGATCGCGCGGCCGTATCCCGCCGATCTCAAGCCTCGCAGCATGAAGGTGGGCAAGGAGCTTTATGCCAAGCTCGGGGTTGCGCGCGAAGACAAGGTGGCCCGTGACGCGCACTGGCGCCGCAACTATGAGTTCTTTGGGGCGCCGACCGTGCTGTTTATTTTTGCTCACAAGAGCTTCGGGCTCTTCTCGGCGAGCGACGCCGGAATGCTCACCCAGAACATTGCGCTTTCGGCCCACGCTCGTGGCCTCGGCACCTGCGCCCAGGGAGCCTACTCGATCTGGGGCGACGTGCCGCTGCTCGAGTTCAAGGTGCCTAAGCAGTATCGCTACCTCTACGGCATTGCCATCGGGCATCCTTCGGGCGACCCAGTCAACGATTTTCAGGCCGAACGCCTACCCGTGAGCGAGATAACCCTCAACTAGAGTTGGGCCATGAACTCAACGATGAGTGGCCGCGCTGTCGGCCTGCTTCGACTAATTGCGGCAGTGGCCGCATTCGGCACCGTCTATTGGCAGGTCTCAGACCGCCTGGCGCACGCCCTGTTTCGCCCGGGCGAATACTGGCTCTACTTTTCTATCGACACAACCCTGCTGGCCGGCGTTGTGCTCGGATGGTCGGCAATCAACACCATTCGAGGCAGGGCCGAGTCTCGCACCCTCACCCTTGCTCGGTTGACGCTGGTTGCCACCGACTCGATCGTGGGAATCGTCTATAACCTTCTACTGCGCGGGGGCGCACCGGATGTGCGCGATGTCGGCTACGTCTGGCCGGTCATTCCAAACGAGCTGATGCACGTGTGGATTCCGGTATTCGTCGCTTTCGACTTCTTGCTCGTGGCATACGGGCCGCGCCTGCCAATCAAGGCAGCACTGTGGATGCTCGTCTACCCCATGTCTTGGTTGGTTATGACCATGGCGCACGGACTGGCCGGCGGCTGGTGGCCATACTGGTTTCTCGACCCAACCGGCGACGGCGGCTGGGGCACGGTTGCCGAATACATCGGCATCATCATCGTGCTCGGCGTTGGCCTGGCGGCCCTGATGCTGGTGATTTCGCGAAAGACCGCGAGGATCAAAACCCTCTAGAGTTTGGCTAGTTCTTTGCGCACGCGAGGAATAACCTCGTTGGCATAGAGCTCGATGCAGTTGATGAGCTTGGCGTTTGGCACCGGGCCGTTGGCATACTTCAGGTCGAACCTTTGCGCGCCAACCGAGCGAATCGCGTGCACAATCTTGTCGGCCACGGTCTGCGGCGAACCGATGTACATCGAGCCGTGGTACACCTCGGCCAGGTAGTGCTCCTTGGATGTTTGGCCCCAGCCGCGCTCGCGGCCAATGCGACCAAAGCTGGCCAGGTAGTTTGGCCACATCTCTTCGATGGCCTCTTCGTCTGACTCGGCAACGTAGCCGGGCGAGTGAATCGCGATAGGCAACTGTGGCTTGCCAAACTTGGCCAGCTGGTCGCGATAAAGGTGTGCGAACGGCGCGAAGCGCGCCGGGTCGCCGCCGATGATTGCGAGCGCTAGTGGAATGCCGAGTCGAGCGGCGCGCACGACAGACTCAGGGCTGCCACCGACTCCAACTCGCAGCCCCATGCGGCCCTTTTCGGTCTTGGGGTAAACCTGCTGGTTCTCGAGCGGGGCTCGCATCGTGCCCTTCCAGGTCACCGCGTCTTCTTGCCACAGCTGCACGAGCAACTCGAGCTTCTCTTCAAACAGCGCCGAGTAGTCGCTTAGGTGATAGCCGAACAGCGGAAAAGACTCGGTGAACGAACCGCGGCCAGCGGTGATCTCGGCACGTCCGTTGCTCAACGCATCCAGGGTCGCGAAGCGTTGATAGACGCGCACCGGGTCGTCGCTCGAAAGCACGGTCACACCTGTGCCCAGGATGATGTTTTTGGTGCGGGTGGCGATGCCGGCCAGAACGGTGTCTGGCGCCGAAACGGCGAAGTCGTCGCGGTGATGTTCGCCGATATTGAAGTGGTCGATGCCCAGTTCATCCGCGCGAACGGCCTGCTCGACGATGTTGCGAATCGTCTGTGCGGCGCTGACCGGATTGCCCGCATCGTCGGCGCTCATGTCGCCAAAGGTGTCTAGGCCGAACTTGTAAGTCTCTAGTTCAATCATGGTTTAGTCAAGTCCACCTTTACTGATTACGTTCCTAAGTCTATTGCACTAAATGTAACGGGAATATTGCGATTCCAAAAACCAAACTGCAAACGCTTACAAATTCGATAGCATTGCCACTAGCGAAAGACGGCTGGGCTCGCCCGCGCCGCATTCATGGGCAAAGGATTTGAACGATGTCAGGTGCAAGCATCCTGGTTTATGCAGAACGCGTTGGCGGCAATCTCGGTGAGATCGAGAAGCTGCTGGCCGGCCCGCTTGCCGACTTCAACGGCGTGCACGTGCTGCCGTTCTTTCACCCATACGACGGCGATGACGCCGGCTTCGACCCGATCGACCACAAGATCGTTGACCCTCGCCTAGGCGACTGGTCAGACTTCAAGCGCATTTCGCAGACCCACGAACTCACGGCCGACCTGATTGTCAACCACGCCTCGAACCTGTCGCCCGAGTTCATCGACTGGCAAGAGAAGGGCGACGCCAGCGAGTACGTCGGCTTGTTCTTGACCTTCGACGTCGTGTTTCCTAACGGCGGCACCGAAGAAGGCATCACTTCGTTCTATCGCCCACGTCCTGGCATGCCGTTCACCGCATACGAGGTCGCCGGCAAGCGCCGCCTGGTCTGGACCACCTTCATGCCGTCGCAGGTCGACATCGACATCAAGCACCCGGCCGGCGAGGCGTACCTCAAGGCAGTGCTCGAGGCGCTCGCATCCGGCGGAGTAAAGGTCATTCGCCTCGACGCCATTGGCTACGCGGTCAAGACCCCTGGCACCGACTCGTTTATGACCCCCGAGACCCTCGAATACGTGCAAGAGCTCACCGAGCTGATTCACTCTTATGGCATGCGCGTGCTGGTTGAGGTGCACGCCCACTACACCCAGCAGCTCGACATCGCCCCGCTGGTCGACCTCATCTATGACTTTCAGACCGCGCCGCTTCTGCTGCACAGCCTCTTTACCGGCACAGTCGACCGCCTCGACGACTGGTTCAAGATTCGCCCGAACAACTGCCTCAACGTGCTCGACACCCACGACGGCTATGGCGTCATCGACGGCGGCCCAATCAACGGCAAGCCGGGCCTAATCACCCAGGATGAAATGGCAGCGATCTTCGAGCAGGCCGAAATCAACACCGGCGGTCACTCGGCCATCGCATCCGTGGTGCCGCAGTGGTTCACCCTGCCACACCAGATCAACGCGACCCTGCCAAACATCGTCGCCAACGACACCGGCTACGTAATCATGCGCGCGGTTCAGTTCTTCTTGCCGGGCGAGCCACAGGTTTACTACGTCGGCCTGTTCAACGGCATGGATGACCGCGAGCTGTTCGAGCGCACCGGGCAGGGCCGCGACGTCAACCGTCACAACTACACGCCAGCCGAAATCGAAGAGGCGCTCAAGCAGCCCGTCACTCAGGCAATCATCGCGCTGGCTCGCCTGCGCAAGTTGCCCGTCTTTGAGGGCGAGTTCTCGTGGCAGGTCACCGGCGGCGACTCGCTGCGCATGGGTTGGGTCAAGGGCGTTGACAAGCTAACCCTCGAGTTCAGCACAACCGTTGACTCGCCATCGTTCGTGATTACTGTCGAGGATGCCTCTGGCGCCCGCACCTACTCTTCGGTCGAGGAGCTTGCGGTGGCAGAGCTGGTTAAGGCCTAGGCCTAGTCGGTGTACTTGATGATGGTTGCTCGAACGCTCGAGTACTTCTTCAAGCAGGTTCCAGCCCTAGGCGTCTGACTGATTACCTTCCAGTTGGAGTCAATCCAAGCGAGTCGATCTAGACCCATGCCATCGCGAGCCGGAGACACCACAAAGCCCTGGGCGCGCCAAATGTCTTGCGCTCTCTGGTAGTTCTTGCCAATAACCGAGGCAACCTTAACGCAACTTGCGGCCTGCGCCGGTGGGGCAGAAAACAGCCCGGTGGCCAAGAGCAGGCCAGCGCCGGCCAAAACTGCAAAAGTCTTTTTCATGATTCTCTCCCTGAGTCGTTGCCTAACTGTATCCCGAGGTGGCATTGACCCAGTCCCTCATCCACCTAGTCAGGGCAACTTAACGCGCAATAAAGAGTAAAGAGATTTGCGCCCGGTGCCCGCTGCAGGCAGAGTTAAGTCAAAGACCTGTTCATTCGAGAGGGAATCATGGCCACCAAGACTTCACCAAAGGTAATAATCGGCGCCGTTGTCGCAGCGGTTGCCGTCGTAGCAGCAGTCGCGCTTAGCGGACTCTTCAACCAGTCGGCTTCGAACGACACCGTCACCGCCGGCAAACTAACCATCGGCACAGGCAACCCCGCCTATGAGCCATGGGTGGTCGGCAACAAGCCAGAGTCGGGCAAGGGCTTCGAGGCCGCGGTCGCATACGCCGTTGCTCACAAGCTTGGCTTCGCAGACAAGGATGTCGTGTGGGTGCGCACCAGCTTCGATGAGGCCATCGCGCCGGGTGCCAAGAACTTCGACTTCAACCTTCAGCAGTACTCGATCACCGATGACCGCAAGAAGAGCGTCGACTTCTCGAGCCCCTACTACTCGACCACTCAGACCGTCATCACCATCAAGGGCTCAAAGGCCGACGGTGTCACCACCGTTGCCGGACTCAAGGGTCTGGTGATTGGTGCCGCGAGCGCTACCACCAGCTACAAGGCAATCACCGACGTTATCAAGCCGACCACCCAGGCCCAGGCGTTCAACTCGAACGACGACGCCAAGGCGGCACTGCAGTCTGGCCAGATCGACGCACTCGTCGTTGACCTGCCAACCGCGCTTTACCTGACCGCAGTCGATCTGACCGGCGGCAAGATCGTTGGTCAGCTGCCAAACACCGCAGCTGGCGACGAGTTCGGCCTGGTGCTCGACAAGGGCAGCAAGCTCACCGCCAAGGTCACCGAAGCCGTGGATGCCCTTCGCGCCGACGGCACCCTGGCCGCTATCGAAAAGAAGTGGCTCGCCGACTACGCTCAGGCGCCAGTCCTGAACTAAATAGGCCAAATGTTAGATTTGGGAGGGCGCCTTCGGGCTCCCTCCCATTTCTTTTGGAAGCAGAATGACCGATAACGCTAACTTCGAGCCCTCGGCGGCCGAACTCGAGCGCCGCCGCATCCGAGCTAAGGCACACCGCAAGTCGATCCTTATCTCGCTCGCCAGCACCGTTCTTTTTGCGGTGGTCGCCTGGTTCGGCCTCACCTCGACCCCAGGCTGGAGCCGCGTTCAGGCATCCTTCTTCGATTGGAACACCGCGGTCACAGCCTGGCCGCTAGTGCTCGATGGCCTCTGGCTAAACCTGCGGGTGCTCGTGTTTGCTGTCATCGGCGTGCTTTTCTTTGGCCTCATTCTTGCTCTGCTGCGCACGCTCAAGAACCCCGTGTTCTTTCCGCTTCGCATCTTTGCTCGCGCCTATGTGGACTTCTTTCGCGGGCTGCCGCTAATCATCGTGCTCTACCTGGTGGGCTTCGGAATCCCCGGCCTTCGCCTGCCCGGCATTGGGCGCATCCCCACCGAGCTCCTGGGGGTTGTCGCACTCATCCTGACCTACTCCGCCTACGTGGCCGAGGTGTTCAGGGCTGGCATCGAATCGATTCATCCATCGCAGCGGTTGGCGGCTCGCTCGCTGGGCCTCAGCTATTCGCAGAGCATGCGGCTCGTGGTTCTGCCACAGGCCGTTCGCCGAGTTGCCCCGCCGCTCATGAACGACTTCGTCTCGCTGCAAAAGGACGTCGGCCTGATTTCGATTCTCGGCGCCGTGGATGCGGTGCGGGCGGCGCAGATTCAGGTGGCGATGTCGGCTAACTTCACGCCATATGTGGTGGCGGGGCTTCTGTTTGTGGTACTCGCGATTCCGACCATTCGGTTCGCCGATCGCATCACCGAGAAGTTTGCCAAGCGAGAGCAGGCGGGCAACGCGCTATGACCGAAATCGACTGGAACAACCCGCGGCTCAAGGTTCGCGGCCTGCGCAAGAACTTCGACCAAAAGGTCGTGCTCGGTGGCGTCGACCTCGAGATTTATCCCGGCCAGATCGTGGCGCTGATCGGTTCATCTGGGTCTGGCAAGTCAACCCTGCTGCGCTGCATCAATTTGATTGAGGGCATTAGCGATGGGCAGATCTGGCTTGAGGGTCGCGACATCAGCGTTGCCGACATCGACCAAGACGAGGTTCGCCGCGAGATTGGTCTGGTCTTTCAGTCTTACAACCTGTTTGCGCACCTGAGCATCCTCGACAACATCACATTGGCGCTTCAGCACGTGCAGGGCAAAAACCAGGATGAAGCCGAGACGATTGCCATGCAGTGGCTCGAGCGAATCGGGCTCGCCGACAAGGCCGAGAGCTACCCCGACAAACTCTCGGGCGGGCAGCAGCAGCGCACCGCGATTGTTCGAGCGGTGGCGCTAAACCCCAAGGTGCTGTTGCTAGACGAGGTGACGAGCGCTCTCGACCCCGAGCTGGTTGGCGAGGTGCTCGAACTAATTCGCGACCTCAAGGCAACCGGCACCACGATCATCATGGCGACTCACGAACTCTCGTTTGCGCGAGACGTTGCCGACTGGGTGGTCTTCTTAGACAAGGGCGTCGTAGCCGAAGAGGGCGAGGCGGCCGAGTTCTTTGCCAACCCCAAGAACGAGCGCACGCGCGAGTTCTTGTCTCGGCTAAAGGCGCTTTAGTAGCGGTAGTGCTCGGGCTTGAACGGCCCGGCCGGATTCACGCCGATGTAACGCGCCTGGTCTGGCTCGAGTTCGGTTAGCACTGCTCCTAGGGCCGCGAGGTGTGCTCGGGCCACCTTTTCATCGGCCAGTTTGTCAATCTGGTGAACATCCCTCGATAGCGACTTGCCGTTGGTGGCGAGTTGAATCTGCGCCATCGCCTGGTTTGCAAAGCTGGCGCTCATTACAAAACTCGGATGCCCGGTGGCGTTGCCAAGGTTCATCACGCGACCCTCACTCAAGACGATCACCGAGCGACCGTTGGGCAGGTGCCACTCGTGCACGAGCGGCTTGATTTCGGTCACGCCGGTGGCAACGCGCTCGAGGTCATCCATGTTGATTTCGTTGTTGAAGTG
>CANGNR010000037.1 GCA_947455385.1 Microbacteriaceae bacterium | reverse complement strand
CAATCAGCGAGTGCAGCACCTCGACGTGGGTCTGGCCGCCGGGGGAGAGCAAAGATTCGCGAGCGCCGACGCCTCCGAAGTTGACGAGCGGGCCCTTTCCGGCGCGCACGATGTTGGTGGTCGGGGTCTCGAATAGGTCGCCGACGCGCAGGCCAATTGCCTCGCATACGGCCACGAGCGAAGCCACCGAGGGCGAGACCTGGTCGCGTTCGAGCTTGCTGACAAAGCCCTCGGTGAGGCCGGTTGCGGCGGCAACCTGCCCAAGGGTGAGTGACTTGGCCTGACGAGCGGCACGCAGGCGGGCGCCGATGAGCACGCTCTGCTCTTTAGACGGCTTTGCCGTGTTGCGAAGTTCGCCAGACATTAATCCCCCAGTTGAATCGCAACCGCTCGCACTGGCGCGCCATCGGCGGACGCGAGCTTGATTGGAAGCAACGATACCAGCGGGTCTGCGAAGTCGATTGCCTCGAGGTTGGTTAGGTTCTCGCTAATCACTCCGGCAGCCTTGGCAATCAGGTGGTGCACCGGAAACCCGACGCCAGCGTGGTGGTCATCAGGGGTTTCGTCGATGTTGATCGCGTCGATGCCGAATGCTCGCACACCCGCGTCGAGAAGACGTTGGCAAGCTTCGGCGGCGAGGTACGGATGGTTGAAGTATTCGTCGGCGCCCCAGTGGCGGCTCCAGCCGGTCTTTAGCAAGACGATGTCTTCCGCACCGGCGGGGCTCGGCGCTTCTGGCGAGCCGGCGATCATCGACCAGGTAATTTTGGTGCGACCCGCTAGCCCGGTGAGGTCGATGACGACGCCTCGCCCCATGAAGCGCTCGAGCGGAAGCTCGTCGATGCGCTCGGTCGAGTCGTCAAAGTGATATGGCGCATCGACGTGCGTCCCGCTCTGCGAGCCCATCTGCACGCTCAACAGATTGAACCCGTCGCGCTCGATCGTGCTGTGCACCTCGAAGTGCGGCACGGGGTCGCCCGGATAAACCTGCGTGTGCTCGTCAATCACGTGTGAGAGATCGATGACACGATTTATCTTCATAGTCAAGAACTATTGCACAGAGAGCAAGTCGGGTCTAGCATTTAGTCAACTTCAAAGATGAAGCCCCATTTGCGAGAGGACCCCATCCCGTGAACGACGCTGTTCAACTCAATGCAAAACCCAAGGTCACAGAAATCGAGCAATTCGGTGTTGACACCATTCCCGATGCAGACCGCACATCGACCCCCTGGGATCTCTTCAGAATCCAATTCGGTGGAGCAAACACTTTCGCCACCGTGCTTCTCGGCACCTTCCCCATCTTCTTCGGCCTCTCGTTCTGGCAGGCTGTTGGCGCAACCGTTCTCGGTGTGCTCGTCGGCACCCTGTTTCTCATGCCGATGGGCATATTCGGCCCACGTACCGGCACGAACAACGCAGTCTCGTCGGGCGCGCACCTTGGAGTCACCGGCCGAATCGCCGGCTCCTTCTTGAGCCTGCTCACCGCCATCGCCTTCTACTCAATCTCGGTGTGGGTGAGCGGTGACGCCATCGTCGGCGCCATGACCCGCATGCTCGGCATCCCGGCAACCCCGTTGGTCAGCAGCGTCATCTACGCCGTGATCGGTTTCATCGTGATCGTGGTTGTCGTCTACGGGTACCAGTTCATGCTGCTCGTGAACCGAGTTGCCGTGATCGCCAACACCGTGCTCATGCTGCTCGCCATCGTTGCCTTCTGGGGCGTCTTCAACCCGAACTTCGCTGGCACCGGCACGCTGTTCCTGGGCTCGTTCTGGCCAACCTTCATCCTTAGCGCCTTGGTCGTTATGAGCAACCCGATCTCGTTCGGTGCGTTTCTCGGTGACTGGGCTCGCTACATTCCGCGCGGCACCTCGAACGGCAAGCTCATGCTCGCCACCCTTGGGGCGCAGCTCGCTACCCTCGTTCCGTTCCTGTTCGGTGTGGCCACCGCAACCCTCGTGACCGGCGACGTCTATGTGGTCGGTCTGATTCAACAGTCGCCCCTCTGGTACGCAGTTCTGCTCGTGTTCGTAGCCTTCATCGGCGGCCTCTCGACCGGCACCACCTCGCTCTATGGCACTGGCCTCGACTTCTCATCGGTCTTTCCTAGGATGACCCGCGTGCAGTCGACCATCGCCATCGGTTCGCTCGCCTTCGTATTCATCGTTGTCGGCCGTTTGCTCACCGACCTATCCGGTGCGGTCAACGCCTTCATCGGCGCAATCGTCGTGACCACCACCCCGTGGATGATCGTTATGACCCTCGGCTACATCACTCGACGCGGCTACTACGTAAGCGAAGACCTGCAGGTCTTCAACAAGGGCAAGATCGGTGGCCGCTACTGGTTCGACGGCGGCATCAACTGGCGCGGCATGACCGCCTGGCTCGGCGGCGCCGGAGTTGGCCTCATGTTCGCCTACTACCCACCGGTCATCGTCGGCCCATGGAACGGCCTCGCCGGCGGAATCGACCTGAGCCTCGTCTCGGGCATCGTCACCGCCGCCGTGCTCTACATGGGTGCGCTCTGGCTCTTCCCTGAGCCCGACTACGTGTTCGGCCCACAGGGTCCTCGCTGGGTGCCATCGCGCGCCGGCGTCGCCCCAGAGGTAGTGCACAACGCCAACTCTGCAGCCGCCAAGGCTGCAGCTCGCCGCGGCGAATAGTCGGTTATCAGTGACAAATGAAACTCCCCGCATAAACCACAACGGTTTCGTCGGTCAGGTCGATGCAACGGTGGTTCCCCGGTTCGCCGGGGTGGCCACCTTTGCTCGGCTGCCCGAGCTGCGCGATGTGAATAGAGCAGACATCGCGGTGCTCGGCGTTCCGTTCGATGCGGGCACGAGTTTCAGGTCGGGAGCGCGCTTTGGGCCAAGTCACATCCGTGAGTCTTCTCGACTGCTGCGCCCATACAACCCGGCCCAGAATGCATCGCCGTTCGAGCTAGCGCAGGTGGCCGACGCCGGCGACCTCGGAGTGAACCCGTTCAACATCGAAGAGGCGCTCGCCCAGATAGAGGCCGGCATGACGGGGTTGCTCGACCAGGGCACCCGCGTGCTCACGCTCGGTGGCGACCACACGATTGCCCTGCCCATTCTGCGCGCGCTGCACAAGAAGCACGGCAAGATCGCAGTGGTGCACTTCGACGCACACCTCGACACATGGGACACCTACTTCGGCGCCGACTACACGCACGGAACGCCGTTTCGCCGAGCGAGCGAGGAGGGATTGCTCAACAAGGAGGCCTGCCTGCACGTAGGCGTGCGTGGGCCACTCTATGACCGCCAAGACCTAACCGACGACGCAAACCTAGGGTTCGAGATTCTGCACGCCGACGACATGGATGACCTCGGCGTTGACGGCGTGATTGCGCGCATGGTCGAGCGGGTCGGGGATGCGCCGGTCTATGTGTCGATTGACGTCGATGTGCTCGACCCGGCCTTTGCGCCGGGCACCGGCACCCCGGAGGCCGGCGGGCTAACCAGCCGCGAACTGCTGCGGGTGATTCGTGCCCTCGACCGCGTGAACCTGATCGGCGCAGACATCGTCGAGGTTTCGCCGGCCTACGACCACGCTCAGGTGACCGGCATCGCCGCAGCGCACCTCGGCTACGACCTGATCACCACCATGGCTCGAGCCATTTCGAGAAAGTAGCAACCATGAACGCGACTCAAGAGGTGCTCGACGCGGCAGCCAAAATCGTTGCCGACTTTGGCGCTCACGACACCGCAGCCTATTTCGCCGGTTTCGCGCCATCTGCGACCTTCATGTTTTACACGCATACCGAACGCCTCAACTCGCGTGCCGAGTACGAAACTCTCTGGGCGCAGTGGGAGGCAAACGACGGCTTCAAGGTGCACGGCTGCAAGTCGAGCAACCAGAAGGTTCAGCTGTTAGGCGCTGCCAGCCCGAACGGACCATCCGGGGCTGTTTTTAGCCATCTGGTCGAGAGTTCGATCGAGTTCGGCGGCGAGGTTTCGACCATTCACGAGCGCGAAACCATCGTCTTTGAAAAACACTCGGAGGGTTGGGTCGCCGTGCACGAGCACCTCTCACCAGAGACGGCCGAATAGGCTCATCAGCCTATAGCGCTGCTCACCCCGCCGAGCGGTTAAACTTATCGAGTGGTAAACCCCCAGTCCCAGGGCAAGAAGTACCCTGCCACCGAGCCTTACTTGGTCGGCCGCGAGAAGATTCGCGAGTTCGCCAAGGCAGTGCAGTCGGTCAATCCCCTCAACTTTGACGTTTTTGCAGCCCAGGCAGCCGGCTACGCCGACGTCATTGCCCCGCCAACCTTTGCAGTGTTCATTCAAGAGCACTCGCTTGGTCCCGTGCTCGCTGACCCAGATGTCGACATTGACTTCAGCCGTGTTGTGCACGGCGACCAGCGCTTCGTTCACAAGCGCCCAATCGTGGCCGGCGACGAGCTGACTGGCGTGCTCGAGATCGCATCGATCAAGACCCTCGGCGCTCACGCAATGGTGACCATGAACACAGACATCTTCGCCAACGGCGACGAACTGGTTTGCACCGCAATTTCTACCCTCGTGGTTCGAGGTGGCGAATGACCCACATCGACATCGCCGGCCTAGAGGTCGGTCAAGAGATCGGTTCGCGAGACTTTTTGCTCACCCGCGACTCGCTCGTGAAGTACGCTGCAGCATCCGGTGATTTCAACCCGATTCACTACCGCGACGACTTCGCCAAGTCGGTTGGCCTCGATGGCGTTCTGGCCCACGGCATGCTCACTATGGCTGTTGCCGTGAACGTTGCCATCGACTGGGTCGGCGACCCGGGCAAGGTCATCGACTACGGCGTTCGATTCACGAAGCCCGTTTACGTGGATGCCTCCGTCGGCGCCGTCGTTCGCGTGGTCGGCAAGATCGGCCTGATCGACCCAGAAGCCAACACCGTGCGAGTCGACCTGACCGCAACCTTCGACGACAACGCCGTGCTTGGCAAGGCCCAAGCCGTGGTTCGCCTCTAGTCATGAACGCTCAGCCGCTTCGCGACCTCACCACTATTGGTGTTGGTGGCGAGCCGGCTGGCATCCTGGCCCCGCAGTCGCGCGCCGAACTGATCGCGGCGGCAAACTCGCTCTGGTCGAGCGGCGAAGACTGGATGATCCTCGGCGGCGGCAGCAACGTCGTGATTGCCGACGAGGTGCCAGAACTGCGCGTGCTCAAGGTTGAGACCAGGGGCATCGAGGTGCTCGCGCCAGGGCACATCCGCGTTGAAGCAGGCGAAAACTGGGATGACCTCGTGGCCTTCACCGTGAAGCACGCCTGGTCTGGCCTGGAGTCGCTGAGTGGCATCCCGGGCACAGTCGGCGCAGCGCCGATTCAGAACATCGGGGCATACGGCCAAGAGGTTTCGCAGGTTATCGAGCGACTCGAGTTTCTCGACTACGAGACGCACGAGCTAGTGGTGCTCGAGGCGGCCGACTGCGGCTTTGGTTATCGAGACAGCTCGTTCAAGCGCGGCCGCGCAGGGCTCGTCACCTGGGTTGAGTTTCGCCTATTGGTTGACCTGCCGGCCGGCAGCCACGAGCTGATGCGCCGCCGTCGGGCCGAGGTGCTTGCGACCCGAGCGTCTAAGGGCATGGTCCTCGACCCAACCGACGCCGACACCGCGTCCTGCGGCTCGTTCTTCACCAACCCGATCGTTAGCGACCGCTTCGCTCGCACCCTGCCAGAAGGGGCCCCGCACTGGGATATCGCCGAAGACGATGGCGCCACCGTGAAACTCAGCGCCGCCTGGCTGATCGAAAACTCGGGTATTCGCAAGGGGTTCGCCATCGCTGGCTCAAAGGCGGCCATCTCGTCGAAGCACGCGCTCGCCATCACCAACCGCGGGGGAGCAACGGCAGAAGAGGTAGTTCAGCTCGCGCGCTACATTCAAGACCGCGTCGCCAACCAGTGGGGCGTCACGCTGGTGCCAGAGCCGAACCTAATCGGTTTCTAGGCCAAAACCTCGGGCAAAACCCTTAGCCGAACAGCTTCTGCAGGCGCTGAATGCCTTCGAGCAGCGGGGCATCGCCCAGAGCATACGAGAGTCGAACATAGCCCGATGGGCCGAAGGCCTCACCAGGAACCAGGGCGACCTCGGCGGCATCCAAGATGTAATCGGCTAGTTCGAGCGAGCTCGTGATGTGCTTGCCACCCCACTCGCGGTTCAGCAGGCCGGTCACGTCGCTGTAGACATAAAACGCACCCTGCGGGGTCGGCGCAACCCAGCCCGGAATCTTGTTCAACTCGGCAACCGCGAGCTTGCGGCGGCGGTCAAACGCCTCGCGCATCTGCAGCACCTCGTCCTGAGGGCCGGTTAGAGCGGCAACGGCTGCACGCTGCGAAATGTTCGACACGTTCGACGAGAGGTGCGACTGCAGGTTGCCAGCGGCCTTGATTGCGTCGGCAGGGCCAACCATCCAGCCCAAACGCCATCCGGTCATCGCATAAGACTTGGCCACACCATTAACCAGGATGGTCCTGTCGGCGAGCTCGGGCACTGCCTCGGTGATCGAGGTGGCGCGCACGCCGTCATAGGTGAGGTTCTGATAGATCTCGTCGGTGATGACCCAAAGGCCGTTCTCATAGGCCCACTTGCCGATTGCCTCGACCTGCTCGGCGCTGTAAACCGAACCGGTTGGGTTTGACGGCGAGCAAAACAGCAGCACCTTAGAGCGAGGGGTGCGAGCTGCCTCGAGCTGGTCGACGGTCACCATGTAGTTCTGGTCTGAACCGGCGAAAACCTCAACGGTCTTGCCGCCGGCAAGGGCGATGGCCTCAGGGTAGGTGGTCCAGTATGGCGATGGCAGCAGCACCTCGTCGCCCGGGTCGAGCAAAGTTGCGAATGCCTGATAGACGGCCTGCTTGCCGCCGTTGGTAACGATTACCTGAGCCGCAGTGACCTCGGTGCCGCTGTCGACGCGGGTCTTGTGTGCGATTGCCTCGCGAAGGTCTGGCAGACCAACCGCTGGCGTGTAGCGGTGGTTCTTTGGGTCGCGGGCTGCGGCAATCGCGGCCTCGACGATGTGACCAGGGGTGGCAAAGTCTGGTTCGCCAGCCGCATACGAGATAACTGGGCGGCCAGCGGCCTGCAGCGACTTGGCTTTTGCGTCAACTTTTAGGGTTGCCGACTCGGCGATCGACCCGATGCGCTTCGAAATTCTTGAAAACGAGGATTCAGACATGCGTTTAAGCCTACTTTAGGCAGCGCTCGCCAAGCGGCCGATGCCCTCAGAAGCCCTATTCGCCTTTGCTTTTTGGCCACAAGCGGTCTAAACTTCTTGAAGGTAGTTGACAACTTCCGGAGCCTAATCTGGCAAATTAATCACCTTAGATTTTCAATCTAGAAGTGTGCCCTTTTTTGGGGGTTTGCAGATTGCGTCGAGGATGCAACGGTTGTCAAAGCCCGAATAGGGCGGTGGCTCAATTGGTAGAGCAGCGGTCTCCAAAACCGCAGGTTGCAGGTTCGAGTCCTGTCCGCCCTGCAAGCAACATCCGAGTTGTAAAGCAAGAAGAGAGAAACGAATGGCTGAAGAGCTAGAGCACGCTTCTGAAGACCTCGTCGAAAAGGCGAAGGCCGACAAGGCTAAGGCGCGCGGCCCAGTGGGCAAGGTTTCGCTGTTTCTGCGCCAGGTCGTGGGCGAACTCAAGAAGGTCACCCGCCCAACCGTCGCCGAACTGCGCAACTACACCGCCGTGGTCATCGGCTTCGTTGTCGTCGTGATTCTGGTCATCGGCGCTTTCGACTGGCTGTTTTACAAGGGAGTTGTCTGGACCTTCTCGGGTCAGTGAGACAACCACCCCAAACAACAAGATTTTCTGGATAGGAAACTGAAGTGACTGATATCGAACGCGATGAGCTGACTGAGCTCGACGCAACCGTCGCCGAGACCGTAGAGGTCGCCGAGGATGACGTCGTTGCCGACGAGGTCGTCGCTGAGGCCGCAGCCGAAGAGGTCGAGGTCGTAGAGGCCGAGGCTGAGGTTGCCGTCGAGGCGCCAGCAGCAGAAGAGGCAGCAGAGGCCGTCGAAGAGGACCCATACCGCCTCTTCAAGCAGGAGCTTCGCACCAAGCCTGGCAAGTGGTACGTCGTGCACAGCTATGCCGGCTACGAGAAGCGCGTCAAGCAGAACATCGAGAACCGCAAGCTGACCCTCGAGGGTGGCGACGACGTCTACCAGGTCGAGGTTCCAATGGAAGACACCATCGAGATCAAGAACGGCCAGCGCAAGTTGGTCACCAAGGTTCGCATCCCTGGCTATGTCTTGGTTCGCATGAACATGACCGAAGACTCGTGGTCGCTGATTCGCCATACCCCTGCGGTCACCGGCTTTGTCGGCAACTCGCAGAGCCCAACCCCACTTCGCCCAGACGAGGCATTCAACATGTTGAAGACCCTCTACGTTCTTCCTGAAGAGGAGGCCGCAAAGGCCGCCGTCAAGGGTGGCGTTGCTGTCAAGGGCAAGGCTCGCGCTGTTCCGGTCAACGTTGACTACAAGCTCGGCGAGAGCATCATGATTCGCGACGGTTCGTTCGCTGGTCTGCCAGGAACCATCAGCGAGATCAAGCCAGAGAGCGGAAAGCTCACCGTGCTCGTCTCGTTGTTCGAGCGCGAGACTCCGGTCGAGCTCGGCTTCGAGCAGGTTGGTCCGCTCAACTAATCGGTAGCCGTCAGGCATCCGAGTCAAAGATTTTCAGAAACCAAACAAAAGGAATAAGAAATGGCACCGAAGAAGAAAGTCACCGGTCTGATCAAGCTTCAGATCTCGGCAGGCGCTGCTAACCCAGCTCCACCGATTGGTCCAGCTCTGGGTCAGCACGGTGTAAACATCATGGAGTTCTGCACCGCGTACAACAACGCGACCGCAGACCAGCGTGGAAACATCGTTCCAGTTGAGATCACCGTTTACGAAGACCGTTCGTTCACCTTCGTTCTCAAGACTCCTCCTGCAGCCGAGCTGATCAAGAAGGCTGCCGGCGTTGCAAAGGGTTCGGCTACCCCTCACACCGTGAAGGTTGCGACCCTTTCGAAGGACGCTCTCTACAAGATCGCCGAGCAGAAGATGTCTGACCTGAACGCCAACGACGTTGACGCAGCAGCAAAGATCATCGCTGGCACCGCTCGCAGCATGGGCATCACCGTAGAGGCATAGGCACCAAGACCCGCCGGGCGGCTTCGGTCGCGCGGCATGCACCACCGCACACCCGCATCCGTGGGTTTGCAAAAGATAGTCGTGGGAGAACCCAGCGCGGTTCGTCAACCACAACTGTGACCAATTAGAAAAGGAATAACAGATGGCAAAGCGCAGCAAGGCCTATTTGGCCGCCGCCGAAAAGATTCAGGTCGGCAAGCTCTACACCCCAGGCGAAGCCGTAGCACTCGTTCGCGAGACCGGCTCGACCAAATTCGACTCGACCATTGAGGTTGCCCTCAAGCTCGGTGTTGACCCTCGCAAGGCAGACCAGATGATCCGCGGAACCGTATCGCTTCCGAACGGAACCGGTAAGACCGCCCGCGTTATCGTGTTCGCAACCGGCCCTGCCGCAGAGGCTGCACTCGCAGCTGGCGCAGACGAGGTTGGCGGCGACGAGCTCATTGAGAAGGTTGCAGCCGGTTGGGTCGACTTTGACTCGGCAGTCTCGACCCCAGAGCTCATGGGCAAGGTCGGTCGCCTCGGAAAGGTGCTTGGTCCTCGCAACCTGATGCCGAACCCTAAGACCGGAACCGTCACCCCAGACGTTGCCAAGGCAGTCACCGACATCAAGGGCGGAAAGATCGAGTTCCGCATCGACAAGCAGTCGAACCTGCACTTCATCATCGGCAAGGCTTCGTTCACCGCGAAGCAGCTCGGCGAGAACCTCGAGGCAGCTCTTGACGAAGTTCTTCGTCTAAAGCCTTCGAGCTCGAAGGGTCGCTACCTAATCAAGGGTTCGATCGCCACCACGTTTGGTCCTGGCATTCCGCTAGACACCAACGTCACCAAGGTTGAGCTCTAAAACTTAACCAAAAGACTCTAGGATGAGGGGCTGTGGCTAACGCCACAGTCCCTTGTTCTCTCTCGCTATCTTTTTAGGCCGTTGGCCGCTTACCGAAGGTTGGGATATTGGCAGCACACGCGTTTGGCGCAGCAACACTGCTCGATGTAAAAGATCCGATGGGATTGCGCAGCAGCGCACCCCTGCTAGACGCGTGGATTCGCGATATGGAGACCGATAGGTCGCCATTCCAGATTCCCGGTCACAAGGGCCGCACCGACCTCACT
>CANGNR010000036.1 GCA_947455385.1 Microbacteriaceae bacterium | reverse complement strand
AGGTCATGCGACTCAGCATAGATGTCATTTCTTAGTATTTAGAAGTGTTGTTTGAATCGATGCACGAGAGTTGGCAGGCCGCCCTGGCCGACCAGCGCGCTCTGCTCGTCGACATCGAGGGGCGGTTGGTTTCTCTCGCGAACGCAGGGGACGTAATCGCCCCGCCTTCTTCAAAGATCATGCGGGCCTTCCAGGATGACCTCGCGGCCACGCGCGTGCTCATCGTCGGCCAAGACCCATACCCAACCGATGGTCACGCCTGCGGGCTGTCGTTTGCCGTCGAGCCAGGCGTTGCGCAGCTGCCGAAGTCGCTGCAAAACATCATGCGCGAACTGCGCGACGACCTGCCCGACACCTCCGCAGGTGCAGACCTGACCAGGTGGCAGGCGCAGGGCGTGATGTTGCTCAACCGCCACCTGACCACGACTGTTGGGCAGGCCGGCGCGCACTCCAGGCTCGGCTGGGCGGCATTCACGGATGCGGCCATCGCGGCGCTGGTCAATCGCGGCACCCCGCTCGTCGCCATCCTCTGGGGAGCCCACGCCCAAGAACTCAGGCCCGCGCTCGGCGGTGCCACGATTATCGAGAGCGCGCATCCGAGCCCGCTTTCTGCCTATCGCGGATTCTTCGGTTCGAGGCCTTTCTCACGAACCAACGCGGCGCTCAAAAACACCGGTTTGGCTGATATAGATTGGTCTTGTTAAGGAGTAGCGGTGGCCCTGGATTCAGAATCAAGATGGCGTCTAGTTCGCGCGATGCGTGCGAAGGGCGAGGATGCTCGCCAAGAGGGCGAAACCGTCATTCGTGACGCCACTGAGGCCGACCTCGTTCAGGTCACCGAGATCTACAACTATTACATTCAGAACTCAGTCGTCACCTTTGACCTCGAGCGATTGGCGCTAGCCGACTGGCAAGAGAAGTTCACTTGGCTCAAGGGCCTCGAGTTGCCGTTTATCGTTGCGATCAGCCCGGGCGGTCAGTTGCTGGGATTCGCGTACGTTGCACCTTGGCGCCAGAAGGCGGCATACCGTCGCACCGTCGAAGACTCCATTTACCTGCGACCTGCCGCCATTGGCAAGCGAATCGGCACCAAGCTTCTCGCAGAACTGATCGCCAAGTCGAAGGCCGCCGGGGTCAAAGAGATTGTCGCGGTCATTTCAGACAAAGGCGCAGAGGCATCCATCGCGCTGCACGCGCAGTTTGGCTTCAAGAACCAGGGTCACCTTGGCAAGGTAGGTTTCAAGTTCGGCCGTTGGCTTGGCACCGTGCTCATGCAGAAGAGCCTCTAGAGCCCCCTGTGGATACTTTGAGCCCGCTCTCAGGTTTTGAGGGTACGCTCGCGGCATGATCAAGCGCCTCACATCTGCTCTCGCACTTCTCGCCATCCTGGTGGCGGGCTCGGTTGATGGCGGCGCCAGCGCAAAGTCAGCAATTGCGCAATCACAGACCTCGCGTGCGCTCGTGTTGCAGACATCAGCCCGCAGCTGGGTCGAAGTCTCGAAATCGGTTAGCTCTTACGGCCCGGCGCCTCGAGTTCGCGACCTAGGAGCAGGCTGGTTCGGTCTGTCTTATGCCTCGGCAGTCAGTCAATCGGTCATCGACGAAGCGCTCGCGGGCTATCGCCGGTCGCCCCTAGTGAAATATGCGGGATTCGACCTGCCCGTTCGGCCGGCTTCGACAGGCCGCGCATCTGCTCAAGCATCAATAGCTGCAGCGCGCGCGGGCAGATCGATTGTCGTGCCGGCCGCCGCCTTGCGAGCCGCGACCCCGGTCTTGGCGCTCAAGGCTGCGAATGCCTTCAACCCTGCAACGCCTAACACCGCTCTGCTCTCTCTCACCTGGGCCAAGCCCGCAAACACGTTCGGCGCCATAGTCACTGGTTATCAGGTTGACATGCGCATGACTTCGGCCACCTGGGTCACCATCGCCCAGAGCAACCCATTCACTTCGCTTTCTGTTGCAAAGGGACTCGTTGCTGGCACTAGCTACCAGTTCAGGGTCAGGGCGCTTACTAAGGCGGGGGCCAGCTCGGCGGTCGGCGCCTTCTCGCAGGTGGTCACAGTTGCACCGACCACCGTGCCGCTCGCGCCGATTCTCAGCTCTTCGACTTCGATCACCAAAGACTCAATCGTGCGCTGGAACGCGCAGTCGAAGGCCGACAAAGGTGGGCTGTCGGTCACCTACACTGCTGTCGCAACCTCTTCTGGGCAGACTCAACTCACCTGCACGTCGACCCGCACCTACTGCGCAATCAGGGGAGTGGTCGCCGGCTCCATCTATCAAGTTTCGGTGACCGCCAAGAACTCGCTCGGCAGCGCAACCAGCAGCTACAAGTTCACACCTCAAGACGCGTTTTATGACCAGCAGTGGTACCTCAACTCGCAATACGGCATCAAGGCCGACAAGGCGTGGCAGACCACGATGGGTTCGCCGACGGTGGTCGTGGCCGTTCTCGACAGCGGCATCACAAAGCACCCCGATCTCGACTCGCAGGTTGTGTCGGGCTATGACTTTGTCAGCGACCCGTCGAGTTCGAATGACGGCGATGGCTGGGATGCCGACCCGAGCGATCCCGGTGACTACTCGGTCGCGTACCCGACATCCTCGTGGCACGGAACCCACGTTGCGGGCTTGATTGCCGCCGCAGCCAACAAGATTGGTGTTATCGGCGTCGCCCCGTTCGTCAAGGTGCAGGCCGTGAGAGTGCTCGGCAGCCAGGGAGGGCAAACCTCAGACATCATCGCCGCTCTGCATTGGGCCGCGGGCATCCACGTCAGGGGAGTGCCGGACAACCCGACTCCCGCAAAGGTGGTCAACATGTCGATGGGCACAGACTCATATCAAAACTGCGACACCGCCACCGCGAATGCCGTGCAAGACGTGCTTCAGGCTGGCGTCACCATGCTGACCGCGGCCGGCAACTATTCCACGGATGCCTTCGGCTCGTATCCCGGCAACTGCTACGGCACCATCAATATCGGCGCAACGGGCTACACGGGAGACCTCGCGAGTTACAGCGACTTTGGTCTGGGCGTAGACATTTCGGCGCCTGGTGGTGACTCCCAGAACCCTGGCAACGCGCCTGTTCCAACCGGCGGGGCCATCGTCTCGACCATTAACGCTGGCGTCAAGCTGCCTGGGGCCCCTGACTACGCCTACGAAGAGGGTACATCCATGGCAACGCCGATTGTTGCTGGCGTCGTGGCCCTGATGTACTCGGTCAATCCCAAGATCACGCCAGCACAGGTGTGGGACGGCCTCAGGAGCACTGCCTCGCCGTTCTTGCCGGGTTCGTTGTGTGCCCTCACGGCGGGGCACACCGACCGCAATCTATACAGCAGGTCGCAGCTTCAGCGCTGTGGCGCCGGAATCGTCAACGCCGAAGGTGCGGTTCAATACGCTCTGACGACCAAGTAGTTTGGTCTCATGCAGCGATTTTTGACAGTGATGTTTGCCGGCGGCCTCGGCATCTCGTTTGGCACCATCCTGGCTCGCAAGGATGACTGGGTCACCTGGACCACCCTTGGCATCTCGGTGGTCGGCCTTGCCCTGACTATCTTCTTCAGAGAAAAGAAAAAGAAGTAGTTTTCAAAGAAAACTACTTCTGAGTCTGCCTGAAACCGTTCGGTTTAGTGCGGAAGGTGGGACTTGAACCCACACGCCGTAAAGCGCTAGAACCTAAATCTAGTGCGTCTGCCAATTTCGCCACTCCCGCGTAGCCTCTCCATTCTAGCCTGTTAGCAACTCCTGCGCTTTGGCTCAAACGATGTCAAAGTAATGCCTCAAATAGGAGGCTGAATGATTCTCGAAGCGCAGGATCTCGCCAGGCGGCGATACCTTGAGGCGACCAACGATCATGAGCCGGTGCGAATCGGCGCCGTGGTAGATCAGGTGCTCGATGACCTCGTGCTAGCGGGCCAAGTCATTCATCCGACGGCCGAAGCCGATGCCAAAAATGAGCTCGTTTCGCATCTTGCGGGGTTCGGGGTGCTGCAGCGATACCTCGATGATCCCGAAATCGAAGAGGTGTGGATAAATCGTCCAGACGAGGTCAGATTCGCTTCGGGCGGGCAGAGCAAATGCGAGAGCGTCGATCTGCCGCAGGCAGAAATAGTTCGTCTAGTAGACCGGATGCTCAGAAACAGCGGCCGAAGAATCGATCGCAGCCAACCATTCGTTGATGCCGAGCTGCCGGATGGATCTCGGTTTCACTGCGCGATTCCCGATATCACGCGGGCCTCATACGCCGTCAACATACGCAAGTTTTCGAAACGCTCGCGCACGCTCGGGCAACTAGTGATGCTCGAGGTGCTAAGCGCAGCAGAAGCCGACTTTTTGTCTTTGGCAGTGAGGGCCGGCAAGAACGTGGTCGTTTGTGGTGCCACCCAGGCGGGCAAGACCACCATGCTCTCGGCTTTGATGGCAGAACTCGAGCAGCATGAGCGCGTGATCAGCATCGAAGAAACCTTCGAGCTAAAGCTAAATAATCCGGATTGGGTAGCCATGCAGACCAGGCCGGCGGCGGCCGAAGGTCTTGCCGAAATCACCATGCGAAAACTCGTCAAGGAGTCGCTGCGAATGCGCCCGAATCGAATCGTCATAGGCGAGGTTCGAGAGGCCGAGTGTCTAGATATGCTCATTGCCCTGAACTCGGGGGTGCCCGGCGCTTGCACCATTCACGCAAATAGTGCCAAAGACGCGGTCGAAAAACTGTGCTCGCTTCCGCTGCTCGCCGGGCCAAATATCTCTGCAGACTTTATTCGCCAGGCGGTTGGTCGAAGCATCGACTTCGTTTTGTATTGTCAGATGGATTCCAGCGGAAAACGCAGGCTCGAACAAATTCTTGCCCTCGAGTGGAACTCGGTGGGTCGAGACATCGAGTCGGTCGAGGTGAGGCTTTGATGAAAGCTAAGGCCTTGACGGCACCGATTATGACCGCGACCACTGGCATCGCCCTCTGGCGCGCGAATGGCATTGATATTCTCGCGGTCATGGGCCTCTTGGCTGGCGTCACGCTGCTGCTCGAGGCGCGAGCTCGGCGCAGGGCCGCCATCCTGGCTGCGAAGTTTGCCGCTTGGCCGTCGCTGCTCGAATACATCGTGTCGGCGATCGAAAGCGGTTTGCCTCTGTATGAGGCAGTAATCGAGGGCGTCGATTACTTTGATGGCGAAATTCGAGAGCTACTCGTAGCGCTTAGAAGACGAGTCATGGATGGTGAATCGGTTGCCGAGGCCCTTCTGGGCGAGAAGGCTTGGCACTCTTTTGGGCCATTCACTGAGTTGACGATTCAACTTCAAGCGTTTGAATACTGCGGTGCACCTGGTTTGGCGGCCGACCTTCGCTCTGCGGCGGCGAGAGTTCGGGCCGAAGCGAGTCTCGATGCCGAGCTTTCGTCGAGGCTCACCTGGCTTATGGCGACTGTTCGCATGGCCATGGTGGCGCCCTGGTTAATGATTGCCGTCCTGGCGCAACGCTTTGAGGCTCGGGCAGCCTACCAAGCACCCGTAGGTTCGCTTTTGCTCTGGATTGGTGCCGCTATGTGTTGCTTCGCCTACTGGCTAATCAAGAAGCATCGACTTTTCGAGCGTCCGGTCGCCGACCTGTGGCAACTCGCATGACAGTTGATTTTGCCCTGATTGGCACCGGCGTGCTCGGGTTAGCCGCCTTGCCGGCGATGACAACTAGCCGCCTCGGAATTGCGGAGCGCCTTGGTTTCAAGTCGACAGCCCGTCCAAGCGCTCAACCAACACCGCAGAGCCCAGCCTACGCAGACAGTCTGGATGCCGAACTTCAGGCCTTGCTGGCCGTTCTTCCTCTTTTGCTGAGGGGAGGGCTCTCTCCGATCAAGGCGCTCGAGTGGTGTGCCTCGCGTGCCAGGGGAGACTTGGGTGTTGCACTAATACGCGGCCTCGCCGAGGTTTCGCTGGGTCAATCCGAAGAGCGCGTATTGGCAGACCTCGCCGATCGGCTTCAGACGCCATCTATGCGGGAGTTTTCGGTCAAGGTGCGTTCTGCGCTGCATCGCGGAAACCGCCTGGCCGAGATGCTGCAGTCTCAGGCGGTGGGCATCGAGGGCAGGATGCGCGCGGCTCGAATCGCAGCCGCAGCCAAGGCGGAGAGCCGAATGATGGTTCCGCTGGTTTTTGTGATTCTGCCGGTCACCATTGGGGTCGCACTCTTGCCGAGCATCGCCGCTATCTCTCAACTCGCCTAATCAATGAAAGGAATCAAAGTGAAGACATGGATTCAACGCATCGCATCTGAAGACGGAGATGTTCCAGGCTGGGTGCTCATCACCCTGATGACGGCAGGGTTGGTCGTCGTGCTCTGGTCAGCAGCAGGGCCAGCGCTCAACGGGGTGCTGAATAATGCCATTCAAAAAGTTTCTGCGGTCTAGCGATGCAGGTTCGGCTCCCGCCGAGTTTGTGCTGCTGATTGCACCGACTCTCGCCGTTCTGATGTCGATGTTGACGATGAGCCACTCGATTATCGACTATTCGATGCAGAGGCTGTCGTGCTTTCACCTCGCCCAACTCATCAGTTCGGCCGACGCCTCGGCGAAGGTTCCGACTGGCTACCTGCTCGAGAGAATCAGTTTTGAGGGAGTGCCCTTCGTTTTGGTAGCGAGAGCGTCAGACCAAGCTGCGGTGCAGACATTTGTCGAGCAGGCAGCGCGTTGAGAAATGGCGAGGATGGCTCGATCAGCATCGAGTTCTTGCTGATTTGTGTGCTTGCGGCCACGGTTTTGAGTGCGAGCGCGCCCATCTTCGAGGCGAAGATGCGCGAACAGAGGCTGGCCCAGGTTCTCGATTCCTATGCCAGAGCTCTGCTTATAGGGCGAGACTTGGGCAAGCCACTTGCTTACGCCCGAGCGGCACTCGACATGGCAAATCGCCAAGTTTCACCAGATCAGGTAGTTCGAGTCGCGGCAAACTGCGTCGAAATCCCGACTTGTATGCAGACCGGCGGAGCCCTGCGGCTTTTGGCCGTGATGACCGATGGGCAACTTGACGCTGTGATCGAGGTGCCGACCCAATGACATCGCTGAGCAGGTCGCCCAAACGTTTGCGAGCGGAGCAGGGCAGCGCACTGCCTCTGACGATTGGCGTTTTAGCAGTCGGGCTCTCGGTGATCTTGATTGCCGCCAAGGTTGGCGATGCCGTCTTAGTGGTTGAGCAAGAGCAGTTGCTCGCCGACTCGACAGCCTGGCGATACGCAAAAGACGGCATGGTCGAGCTGGCAATTGGGCCGCTCGCGAAAAACTACGACTTGATAGGCGCGAGGCGCATCCGTGTTGAAGTGCGGCTTTTGCCGGATGCCCGCACCGTTAGTGCGACAGCCTGCGACGACAGTGGTCTTTGTGCTAGCTCGAAGGCGAGGAGTGCGTCGTCGGCGCCACCACTGTGAACCGCGGAATGTACCTGAACATAAGCCAGGCTCCGACCAGGCCGAAAGCGCCAATCGAGACGAATCCGGCGCCCAGGCCAAACAGCAGGGTGAGAGTTGAAAGTGCGGCTGGCGCGGCGGCTGTGCCCGCGTCGGTCAGCAGGCGATAAGCCGCCAGAAACTCGCTGCGCGCGTCGGCGGGTGCGAGGTCGGCCCCGAGAACCATGATTACGCCCGAGCCGAGGCCGTTGGCAAATGCCATGGCAATGCCCACCAGCAAAAACAGGTTGGCGTTTGTGGCCAGCGGAATCAGGCAGATCGTGATGCTCAGCAGAATCAGGGTCGGCACCGCGGCAAACCTTCTGCCGAATCTGTCCATCACTTGCCCGGATGTGTAAAACAGGCCGAAGTCGATGGCGTTGGCGAGCCCAATGTAAAGGGCCGCGAGAGCTGGGTCGAGGTGAATGTAAAGTGCCCAGAGAGGCAGGCCGACAATGCGAATCGTGCGAAGAATGGCCAGAATCGCCGAGGCTAGGCCAACCGTGAAGAGCTTCTTCGACTCACGCCTGGCAATAGACCAGGTGCTCGCGCCTTCTGCCACCTTGGTGTCGCGCAGGTTGCTCGACTTTGAAGCAAAGAGGATTCCTGCGGCGAACAAACTAAGCGCGCCAGACATGGCATAAACGCTAGACACGCTTGAGCTGAAGATGAGCCACGAACCAAGAGTTGGGCCAATGAACGAACCGGCGCGAAACATGCCGCCGAGAATCGCCAGAGACCTAGCGCGCTGGTCGAGTGGCACGTGCTCCGCCATCCAAGCAAGTCGGGCCAGGCCGAACACGGCGACACCTGCACCCATCAGCAGAACCCCGATGGCAATCATCCACAGGCTGGTTGCAAGGTAAGCCGACAGAATGCCGATGCCCGAGCCAACCGAGGCCAGAATCATCGAGCGACGCTCACCAAAACGATCGACCAACCGACCGGCAGGAATGTCGGCGAGAAGCGTGCCGAGCATCACCAGGCCGGCGATAAAACCAGCGGTGGGTAGGTCTGCGCCAAGGCTCTCGGCACTCGCGGGGATGATTGGAAGAATCGCCATCTCTCCGCTCGAAAACAGCAGCGAAGGCAAGAAAACGGGGACGATGAGACTGCGCTTCGAATAGGCCGCAGAAGTCTCACTCACAACTCCATTATCGGTTGCCCAAGGCCCGATTAGAGCGCTGGCATAAACTAGACCAAATGGCCGAGCTCGATCTTTCTGCGCAAATCCGCGATCTGCGGGCAACGTATTCGAGCATTCTCGAGGTCGCCGACCCAGCCGCCTTAGAGGTCGAAATCGAGAAGCTCAAGCTTCAAGCCGCCGAGCCAAATCTCTGGGATGACGCCCAGCGCGCGCAGGCCGTGACTAGCCGCCTGTCGCAGGCGCAGTCGCGCGTCACGAAACTCAAAGAGGTCAAGTCGCGCATCGACGACCTCGAGGTTTTGATCGAGATGGCCAACTCAGAGGGAGACTCGGCGATTCAGACCGAGGCGAAGCAAGAGCTCGCGTCGATTCAGGCAGTGGTCGACGAGCTCGAAGTGCAGACCCTGCTGAATGGAGAGTATGACTCCCGCGGGGCAGTGGTCACGATTCGCTCTGGCGCCGGCGGCGACGACGCCACCGACTTTGCCGAGATGTTGCTGCGCATGTACCTCAGATATGCCGAGAAGAACAAGTTGCCAACCGTCGTGCTCGACACCTCCTACGCCGAAGGCGCCGGCATCAAGTCGGCAACCTTCGAGGTCGATGCGCCGTTCGCCTACGGAACCCTTTCGGTCGAATCGGGCACCCATCGCTTGGTTCGCATGAGTCCGTTCAACGCCGCGGGCAAGCGCCAGACCTCCTTCGCCGCCGTTGAGGTCGTACCCCTGGTTGAAACCACCGAGGCAATCGATATTCCCGAGAACGAGATTCGCGTCGACGTCTTTAGATCTTCTGGCCCCGGAGGTCAGTCGGTAAACACCACCGACTCCGCGGTTCGCCTCACGCACATTCCGAGCGGAATCGTTGTCTCGTGCCAAAACGAGAAGAGCCAAATTCAGAACCGCGCGGCCGCTCTTCGAGTTCTGCAAAGCCGCCTGCTCGAAATTCGCCGCCGCGAAGAAGAGGCCAAGAAAAAGCAGCTGGCCGGCGATGTCAAAGCATCCTGGGGCGAGCAGATGCGGTCATACGTGATGGCTCCTTATCAAATGGTCAAAGACCTCAGAACCAACTACGAAGTGAACAACCCATCCGCGGTTTTTGACGGCGACTTGGGCGGATTCATTGCGGCCGGCATCCGCTGGAGAAAGACCTCTGGCACTTAGGCTGGTCTCAACATGATCACCCTGTCGAATGTCAGCAAGCAGTATCGCGGCTCGTCTAAACCGGCCCTCGATTCAGTTTCGCTCGAGGTCGCTAAGGGTGATTTCGTCTTTTTGGTCGGAGCCTCGGGCTCGGGCAAATCGACACTCATGCGCCTAATGCTTCGCGAGGATGTTCCGTCGAGCGGCTCAATTTTTGTGCTCGGTGAAAACCTGGTCGGCATCCCTCGCCGCCGCGTGCCTTTCTTTAGGCGCAAGATCGGCATGGTCTTTCAAGACTTTCGACTTCTGCCCAACAAGACCGTGGCCCAGAACGTGGCTTTTAGCCTCGAGGTGATAGGCAAGTCGCGCGGATACATGATGGATGCCGTGCCCGAGGTGCTGCGCATGGTTGGCCTCGAGGGCAAGGCAGACCGCATGCCGCACGAGTTATCTGGTGGCGAACAGCAGCGTGTTGCGCTGGCCCGCGCGATAGTCAACAAACCCGCGATTCTTCTCGCGGATGAACCTACCGGCAACCTCGATCCATCGACTTCGCAAGACATCATGGCGCTGCTGAACCGGGTCAACGGGCAGGGCACCACGATCATCATGGCCACTCACGATCGCGGCATAGTCGACCGAATGCAGAAGCGCGTGATTGAGCTCAGCGGGGGAGTCATCATCCGCGACGAGCGCGGCGCCGGCTACGAGGT
>CANGNR010000035.1 GCA_947455385.1 Microbacteriaceae bacterium | reverse complement strand
TGTCTCGTGCCCGAACCTGGGCGATCTTCTTGAGATGAGGAAATTATGGATCAAGGAAACACCGGCTTCGTATTGCTTACGGCCGCACTCGTGCTTCTGATGACCCCCGGACTCGCGTTCTTCTACGGCGGCATGGTCAAGGCCAAGTCGGTAGTAAGCATGATGATGTTGAGCTTCGGTTCGCTCGGCCTGATTGGCGTGCTGTGGGTTATCTACGGATACGCAATTGCGTTCTCCAACGGTGGCACCAAGACCTTCGTTGGTATCGACGGTTGGTTTGGCATCGACACCGACTACATTGGCCTTGCCGCTCAGGTGAAGGACGCACTGGCTCCAACCGGCGCCTTCCCATCGCTAGCGTTCGTGGCCTTCCAGGCGACATTCGCAATCATCACGGTCGCACTTATTTCGGGTGCCATCGCAGACCGCGCCAAGTTCGGTGCGTGGATGGTCTTCGCGGGCATCTGGGCAACCATCGTCTACTTCCCAGTTGCTAACTGGGTCTTCAACTTCACCCTCAAGGATGGCAAGATCATCGACGGCGGTTGGATCGTCAAGGACCTCGGCGTAATCGACTTCGCCGGTGGAACCGCGGTTCACATTAACGCCGGTGCAGCTGGTCTGGCACTTGCAATCGTCCTAGGCAAGCGCTTTGGCTTCAGCAAGGGAATCACCCAGCCGCACAACGTGCCACTGACCCTCCTGGGTGTCGCACTGCTTTGGTTCGGTTGGTTCGGATTCAACGCGGGCTCCGAGGTAGCAGCAGACGGCAGCGCCTCGATCGCGTTCATCAACACTCTTTCGGCTCCCGCCGCAGCGATGCTCGGCTGGATCATCGTTGAGAAGATCAAGCACGGCAAGGCAACCTCGATCGGTGCCGGTTCTGGCGCAGTAGCGGGCCTCGTCGCCATCACCCCCGCATGTCAGATCCTCGACCCAATGTGGGGCCTACTGCTCGGCGTTCTCGCCGGTGCCCTTTGTGCACTAGCAATCGACCTCAAGTTCGCTCTCGGATTCGACGACTCGCTCGACGTAGTAGGCATCCACCTCGTCGGTGGAATCGTAGGAACCCTGTTCATCGGAATCTTTGGTCGCGGCGTCGGCGCAGCCCTTGGCTTCGGATGGCACCAGTTCTTGATGCAGGCATGGGGAGCCGGAGCGGTTCTGCTCTACAGCTTCGTCGGCGCCTACGTCATCGGCCTCCTGGTCGAGAAGACCATCGGATTCAGAGTCAAGGCTGAAGACGAGATCGCTGGCATCGACACCGTGGTTCACGGCGAAGAGGCATACGCCTTCGGCAGCGACCGCGTCTAAACAACGAACAAGGGTTAAAGTGGAAGGGTCCCATTGGGGCCCTTCCACTTTTCTTTTTGCCCGAAAGTTATAGATGCTTCACAGCCAAGACAACACAGCGTTCCTGCTAATCTGCGCCGCTCTGGTTCTGTTCATGACCCCTGGCCTGGCCTTTTTCTACGGCGGCCTGGTGCGCGCATCCAGCGTCGTCAGCATGATGATGATGTCGTTCGGTTCGCTCGGGCTCATCGGCGTAATCTGGGTCGTCTACGGCTACGCAATGTCTTTCGGCAACGCCGGTTCTGGTCACTTCTTTGGCTGGGATGGCGTTTTCGGCATCGACGCCGACAAGCTCTTTCTCAACGACATCGTGCACCAGTCGCTCACCAGTGACTCGTTTCCGCTAGCGTTTGCCGCGTTTCAGGGCACCTTCGCTATCATCACCGTCGCGCTAATTTCTGGTGCCATCGCAGACCGAGCCAAGTTCGGTGCCTGGATGGTCTTCGCAGCACTCTGGGCAACGGTCATCTACTTTCCCGTCGCAGGTTGGATCTTCAACTTCTCTGGCACCTTTGGCAAGATCACCGATGGCGGTTGGCTGGTCAAGGATGTCGGTGTGCTGGACTTCGCTGGCGGAACGGTGGTTGAGATCGCCTCCGGCGCCTCGGCTCTTGCCGTCGCCCTGGTTGTCGGTAAGCGCTTCGGCTTCATGAAGGGAATGCACGCGCCACACAACGTGCCTCTAGTTCTAATCGGTGTCGGCATTCTTTGGTTCGGCTGGTTCGGCTTCAACGCGGGCTCTGAGCTCGCCGCCGATGGCACGGCATCGCTCGCCTGGGTAAACACGCTCGCGGCTCCAGTTGGCGCCATGGCCACCTGGGGATTCATCGAGAAGTTCAAGCACGGCAAACCAACCTCGATCGGCCTTGGCTCTGGCGCCATTGCTGGTCTCGTCGCCATCACGCCATCCTGTGGGTTCTTGACCCCGGTTTGGTCGCTCGTTCTCGGAGCAGTCGTAGGCGTTGTCTGTTTTTATGCAGTTGAGCTCAAGTACACCCTTGGCTTCGACGACTCGTTGGATGTGGTGGGCATCCACTTGGTTGGCGGCATCGTCGGCACACTTTTCATCGGCCTCTTCGGCACCGGCTACGGATTGGCACTCGGCTTCGGACCAGCCCAATTAGGCAAGCAAGCTATCGGAGTCATTGTGGTCGGGCTTTACTCGTTCATAGGCGCATACGTCATCGCCTGGCTGATCCAGAAGACCATGGGCTTCAGAGTCACCAGCACGGATGAAATCGCTGGTGTTGACCTTGTGCAGCACGGTGAAACGGCCTACGCAGGAACCGACCCTCGCTGGAGCTGGCGCGGCTAAAGGTTGGTTGCTTCGCTTGGTCTAGAGCGGGGCAAGAATCGGCAGGCTCATGCGCCAGGCCGCGAGAGCAATGATTCCGAGAATCAGCGACGTTTCGGCGATCACTTTGAAGCGCTTCCTGGTATCCCAGTCGGGCCATTTATCGCGCATATTGTTGGCAATTACAACGATTGGCACGACAATCGCGATGGCGAAAACGGCAAAAATCAGGATGCCCCAAATGTTGGTGACAATGATTTGCCACAGGGGGAGGTTCTTCGGATCAAGGTCCATGTGGGCGTTACTGGGATCGAACCAGTGACCTCTTCCGTGTGAAGGAAGCGCGCTACCACTACGCCAAACGCCCGTGCCGAAATAGACTACCAAACTCTCAACGTGTCGCTTTCGGTTTGCAATGCAGCCCGATTTTGGTTAGAGTTTTCACGCGCTCGAAAGAGTGCAACGCGGATGTGGCTCAGTTGGTAGAGCATCACCTTGCCAAGGTGAGGGTCGCGAGTTCGAATCTCGTCATCCGCTCGCAAGATAGGCCCACGGCCTTGTAAAGCACGGTGGAGTGGCCGAGAGGCGAGGCAGCGGCCTGCAAAGCCGTCTACACGGGTTCAAATCCCGTCTTCACCTCGAAACACCGCCTGGACGATTGGCGCAGCGGTAGCGCACTTCCTTGACATGGAAGGGGTCACTGGTTCGATCCCAGTATCGTCCACGAAAATCCCTGGTTCTCGCGACTGGGGATTTTTACTTTTAAGCTCAAGCGAACCAGTGACAACAAACCGGCTCGCTCTCGGCCGGAGTCTAGAGACATTGTGCCCAGCACAAGATGACCAGAATCGGCTTTCATAAGGTCCCTCAGCAGACGCGCCCGATTCTCTATCCGATAGCCACGGGACTCTCTATTGTTGGGATATGACTTCAGGGGAAGAGAAGTGGTTTGGACGGCTGGTCGTGCTAGCCCTCATCGCATTCGTGGTTTGGCAGGCACTTTTTGCTCTTTACTCGAATACAACAGCCATCTTGAACCAGGTACTTGGCACAGCTCTTGTGAGCTCGGCTGCGGTGTGCTGTTTCGCACACTATGAGCTTTTCGATGCTGAACATCCATCGAGAGCATGGTTGCGAATTCGTCTTTGGTCACTTATTGCGACAGGTGCACTGCTGCTTCCCTGCCTAGGTTTGTATTTGGCTTGAAAGCCGTTGCGTTGACGCGGCTGGCCTAAGTTCCTTACTTCTGACACGCTGAGGCTAGAGAACCCATTCGCGCAGCGAAGCCCCAAAGTGTTCATTGAACAGCACAGACTCGTGGCGGCGCTCACGCATTAGCGCGATGGCGTCATCCGCGCTGTAACCGGCACGAAGAAGCACGACACCCATCACCAAACCGCTGCGGTTGCGTCCGCCCTGGCAACGCAGGAGCACGCGTTTGCCGTCGCTCCACGCCTCGTGCGCGTACTCTGCAATCTCGTTGATCTTGCCGAAACTCTGTGGCTGAAGGCCGAAGTTCCAGTCATCCTCGAAGAAGTAGCGAAGCTCGATGGTCTCGCCGATTACCGGGGTCGAATACTTGTGAAAAGTGCAAACAAGGTCAATCTCTTCGAATTCGCTCGGAACTGGATTTGGGTTTACCTGGTGGTCGCGAGCTGGGGGAGTGCCGCCAAGAAACAGGCGGGGCAGGATCTCGTGATATCCCTGATTAGCGAGTGGATCGTTCATTAGGCGACGTTCGAGCCGACTAGGTGCCCGATGCCGTAGGTGATGCCCATGGTTGCGAGTGAGACGAGCAGGTTGCGGACGATAGCGCGGCCCGGCCTAGCCCCACCAATCTTGGCGCCCACATAACCGGTGACGGTGAGCGAAAGCACGACGGCGGCCAATGTCAACCAAATGCGAATGGGTGGCGCCATCGAGATCGCGAGCAAAGGGAGGATCGAACCGCCAGCAAAGGCGACGAACGACGACATGGCCGCCGAGGTAGGGCTAACCTGCTCCTCGGAGTCGATGCCAAGCTCAGCTTCGGCGTGAGCGCGCAGCGCATCCTTGTCGGTTAGTTCTTTGGCAACCTTTTGAGCCAACTCGAACGAGAGGCCCTTCTGCTCATAGAAGAAGGTGAGCTCGCGCAACTCGGCTTCTGGATTGTCCTTGAGCTCTTGGGACTCCTTGGCCAGGGCTGCGATTTCGCTGTCACGCTGAGCCGAAACCGAGGTGTACTCGCCGCCGGCCATCGAGATTGAACCAGCCACGAGGGCCGCAACTCCCGCGAGGATTATCTGTGCGCTGGTGGCATTGGGCGAACCGGCGATACCCATCACGATCCCAGATGTCGACATGATTCCGTCGTTTGCGCCAAGCACACCGGCTCGAAGCCAGTTGAGCTTATTGGCCATCTGGGTCTTCTGGAATTCCTCGGATGCGACAACCTGCGCGTCGAGATCTTGCTGAGTCAGTTTCACCATGCCTCAAAACTAAATGTTGGCGCTGGTTTTGCCTACCAAGGCACGCCTAACTCGAATCGGTAGGATTGTTGAGGTCAGCTAAGGAGCAGTCTTGTCGAACAGCATCAAAGTCATTCACGAAGGTCAGCAGCTAGAGATTGCTGCCGGATCGACTGGATTCGAGCTGTTCACATCGAAGACCATCGTTGCCAGCCGCGTGAATGGTGAGCTCAAAGATTTGGCCCACAAGTTTGCCGACGGCGACGTTGTTGAAGGCGTCGAAATTTCGAGCCAGGATGGGCTCAACATCCTTCGTCACTCGACCGCACACGTGCTCGCGCAGGCCGTTCAGAGCATCAACCCAGAGGCCAAGCTCGGCATCGGCCCACCGGTCACCGACGGTTTCTACTATGACTTCGACGTCGTCGAGCCGTTCACTCCAGAAGACCTTCGCGCACTCGAGAAAGCCATGGACCGCATCATCCGCGGAGGCCAGCGCTTTGTGCGTCGAGTGACCACTGACGCCGACGCAATCGTCGAGCTCGCCAACGAGCCATACAAGCTCGAGCTCATCGGTCTAAAGAGCGGCAACCAGGATGTCGGTGAAGGTGCCGCCGAGGTTGGCGCGGGCGAACTGACCATCTATGACAACATCGACCCGGCTACAGGTGACACCAAGTGGCGCGATCTCTGCCGCGGCCCACACCTGCCGAACACCCGCATGATTGGCGCTGGTTTCGCACTGACCCGCGTGGCGGCCGCCTACTGGCGCGGCAACGAAAAGAACAAACAGCTTCAGCGCATCTATGGCACCGCATGGCCAACCAAGGATGAGCTTCGTGCCTATCAGGAGCGCGTCGAAGAGGCCGCCAAGCGCGACCACCGTCGTCTCGGTGCCGAACTCGACCTCTTCTCGTTTCCCGAGGAGATCGGCTCCGGTCTCGCGGTCTTTCACCCCAAGGGCGGAATCATCCGTCGCGTGATGGAGGACTACAGCCGCCAACGTCACGAAGAAGACGGCTACGAGTTTGTCTATTCGCCGCACATCACCAAGTCCAATCTCTTTGAAACCTCGGGCCACCTCGCTTGGTATGCCGATGGCATGTTCCCGCCGCTGCAGCTCGACGAAGAGCGCGATGAGAACGGCGTCGTTCGCAAGCAGGGCGCCGACTACTACCTAAAGCCGATGAACTGCCCGTTCCACATCTTGATCTTCAAGTCGCAGGGCCGTTCTTATCGCGACCTGCCGCTGCGCATGTTCGAGTTCGGCACGGTGTATCGCTACGAGAAGTCGGGCGTACTGCATGGCCTCACTCGCGCCCGCGGCTTTACCCAGGATGACGCTCACCTCTTTGTGACGCCCGAGACCATGGAGGCCGAGCTCACCAACGTACTTAACTTCGTGCTCGATCTGCTTCGCGACTACGGACTCGACGACTTCTACCTCGAGCTCTCGACCAAAGAAGAGGGCAACCCGAAGTTCGTTGGCGACGACGCCATTTGGCAGTCGGCCACCGCAACCCTCGAGAAGGTTGCGACCCAGTCTGGCCTCGAGCTTGTGCCAGACCCGGGTGGCGCCGCCTTCTATGGCCCGAAAATCTCGGTTCAGGCCCGCGACGCAATCGGCCGCACCTGGCAGATGTCGACGATTCAGCTCGACTTCAACCTTCCCGAACGCTTCGACCTCGAGTACACCGCGGCAGATGGCTCGCGCCAGCGCCCGGTCATGATTCACCGCGCACTCTTCGGTTCGATCGAGCGCTTCTTCGGCGTGCTCACCGAGCACTACGCCGGGCACTTTCCACCATGGTTGGCACCGCTGCAGGTGGTCGGAATCCCTGTCGCCGACGCGTTCAGCGAGTACCTGCACGGCATCGTGTCCCAGCTTCGCGAGGCGGGCGTTCGCGTCACCGTCGATGACTCGGATGACCGTATGCAGAAGAAAATTCGCAACCACACCAAGGATCGCGTTCCGTTCCAGCTGATTGCCGGCGGCGAGGATGAAGCGGCTGGAGCCGTGTCGTTCCGCTATCGTGATGGTCGCCAGGAGAATGGCGTGCCCGTGGCTGAGGCTATCGAGCGAATCCTCACCGCGATTCGAAACAAAGAACAGGTCTAGTGAGCGACGAGATTCAAAGCGAGCCGCACTGGCAGGTTGCGGACGCGCCAGACAGTTTTCAACGCCTCTGGACCCCGCACCGACTCGTTTACATTCAGCACGGTCAGCAGCCGGCAGAGACAGACTGCCCGTTCTGCAAGGGCCCGAAGTGCACCGACGAAGAGGCTCTGATCGTGCACCGCGGCAAGACCGCCTTCGTGCTGCTGAATCTCTACCCCTACAACAGCGGTCACCTGCTGGTCTGCCCGTATCGCCACATCGCCGGCTACGACGAGGCCACGCCCGAGGAGATTGCCGAGATTGGTGCTTTAACCCAGCGCGCCATGCGGGTCATCCGGGGAGTTTCAAACGCGCACGGCTTCAACATCGGCATGAACCAGGGGGAGGTTGCGGGCGCTGGCATCGCTGGACACCTGCACCAGCACGTCGTGCCGCGCTGGCGCAACGACGCCAACTTCTTTCCGATCATCGCCGAAACCAAGGCGCTGCCAAAGTTGCTAGGTGAGGTTCGTAATGATATCGCCGCTGCCTGGCAATCAGACAACTGGGGCTCGGAGCCTACTGTTTCATAAGGTTGCGGTCTAAGTTTTCGACCCCGCCATCAAGGTTTAGACTTGTAGGCATGAGCGAAACTCAGTCGAATAATTCAGTCACCGGTTCATCCCTAGTCAAGCGCGGCCTCGCCGAAATGCTAAAGGGCGGCGTCATCATGGACGTCGTAACTCCAGAGCAGGCCAAGATCGCCGAGGATGCCGGCGCCGTTGCCGTCATGGCACTCGAGCGCGTTCCGGCCGACATCCGCGCCCAGGGTGGCGTTGCTCGCATGAGCGACCCAGACATGATCGACGGCATCATCGAGGCAGTCTCGATTCCCGTCATGGCTAAGGCTCGCATCGGCCACTTCGTCGAGGCACAGATTCTCGAGGCCCTAAAGGTCGACTACATCGACGAGTCAGAGGTGCTCAGCCCCGCCGACTACGTAAACCACATCGACAAGTGGAAGTTCAAGGTTCCCTTTGTCTGTGGCGCAACCAACCTGGGCGAGGCTTTGCGTCGCATCACCGAGGGTGCCGCAATGATCCGCTCGAAGGGCGAGGCCGGCACCGGTGATGTTTCTGAGGCCACCAAGCACATCCGCACCATTTCATCCGAGATTCGCGCTCTGGCATCGAAGAACGAAGATGAACTGTACGTCGCAGCCAAAGAGCTTCAGGCTCCGTTTGAGCTCGTGCGCGAGGTCGCTCGAACTGGCAAGCTGCCTGTCGTGCTCTTCACCGCAGGTGGAGTCGCCACTCCCGCAGACGCCGCTCTGATGATGCAGCTCGGCGCCGATGGCGTGTTCGTGGGCTCGGGCATCTTCAAGTCGGGCAACCCAATTGAGCGCGCCAAGGCAATCGTCAAGGCCACCACCTTCTATAACGACCCAGAGATTCTCGCTCAGGTTAGCCGTGGACTCGGCGAGGCCATGGTCGGCATCAACGTCAACGACATTCCTGCACCGCACCGTCTGGCCGACCGCGGCTGGTAATGCGCAAGCCGATAGGCGTTCTGGCCCTTCAGGGCGACGTTAGAGAGCATCGCGCAACATTCGAGCGACTCGGCGTCGAGACCATCGAGGTCAAGCACGCGTCACAGTTGAACGAGATTCGCGGTCTCGTGCTGCCCGGTGGCGAGTCGACAGTGATCGAAAAACTCAGCAAGATCTACGGTCTGTTCGAGCCGATTCGTGAAGCCATCGCGAACGGGTTGCCTGCCTTTGGCACCTGCGCTGGGCTCATCATGCTCGCGAATAAAATCGAGGACGCGATAGCGGGCCAAGAGGGCTTTGGCGGACTCGACGCGGTTGTTCGACGCAATGCCTTCGGCCACCAAGTCGACTCGTTCGAGGCAGACCTAGCCTTTTCGGGCATAGAGGGATCCGTTCACGCAGCCTTCATCCGTGCGCCGCTTATCGAGTCGGTTGGAGTCGGGGTTGAGGTCGTCTCGAGCCTGCCTGGTGGCGGCATCGTGGGCGTGCGCCAGGGCAACCTGCTCGGTATCAGCTTTCACCCAGAAGTGACGGGCGAAGACCGCATCCACGCCCTTTTTGACGACATGTGCGCCTGACCAAACCGCTAGGCGCTGGTTAGACTAGTCGCAAATAAAACGCAGCACAGGAGCATCATGTCCGGCCATTCCAAATGGGCAACAACCAAGCACAAAAAGGCAGTCATCGACGGCCGCCGCGCCAAGTTGTTTGCCAAGTTGATCAAGAACATCGAAGTTGCCGCTCGCCTCGGCGGACCAGACCTCGACGGCAACCCGACTCTGTATGACGCGGTTCAAAAGGGCCGCAAGTCTTCGCTGCCCAACGACAACATCGAGCGCGCGATCAAGCGTGGCAGTGGTCAGGACGCCGGCGCGGCCGAATACGTGACCATCATGTACGAAGGCTATGGCCCAAACGGCGTTGCCATTCTGATCGAGTGTTTGACCGACAACAAGAACCGAGCAGCGGCAGACGTGCGAGTTGCAGTCACGCGCAACAACGGAACCATGGCAGACCCAGGCAGCGTTAGCTACATGTTCTCGCGCAAGGGCGTCATCCTGGTTGCAAAAGAAGCGGGTGTCACCGAGGACTCGATTCTCGAGGCCGTGCTTGAGGTTGGCGTCGAGGACGTCGAAGACCGCGGTGAGCAGTTCGTAATTACCACCGACCCGAGCGACATGGTCGCCGTGCGCACCGCTCTGCAGGGAGCCGGAATTGACTACGAATCGGCAGACGTCGAGTTCGTTTCGTCGATGCCAGTTCAGGTCGATGCTGACACCGCCCGCAAGGTCATCAAGCTGATCGACGCCCTAGAAGACTCCGACGAAGTGCAGAACGTGTATTCGAACTTCGACATGTCGCCAGAGGTATTGGCCGAACTCGAAAACGACTAATGGCGCGACGCGTCTTGGGCATCGACCCCGGCCTCACCAGGTGTGGTGTTGGTGTCGTCGACCTTGGCGCAGGCAGAAAGCTCTCGCTCGTCTCGGTTGATACCTTGCGGACCCCAAGCGACATGGAACTGGGGGAGCGCATCGCTTCGCTAGCCGACGGGTTGGTGGCGCTCATCGACAAAACCAAACCGGATGTAATCGCCCTAGAACGCCTGTTTGCGCAGCCCCGGCTCAAGACGGTTATGGGTACGGCGCAGATTTCTGGCGTGGTGTTGCTGCTCGCCCAGCAGCGAGGTATCCCGGTTGTGCTGCACACGCCTACCGAGGTAAAGGCCGCTGT
>CANGNR010000034.1 GCA_947455385.1 Microbacteriaceae bacterium | reverse complement strand
TCCGTGCATTCAAGCAGGCCAAGTAATCAAAACTTGCTGCCTCGCGATGCTGGAAATCGCGACTGACCCGCTGATAAGATAGTCAGGTTGCCGACTCGAACTCTCAATCGCGGCTGTGCGAGAGTTCAAAGCAGTCAGACCGGTCTAGTAGCCAGACGGTCGTGGCACAGAGGTTCCTCTGCCTCGAAGCAGAACCTGTATCGCTATACCCATTTTTGAAAGGATCACGTGTCTAAGACTTCACGTACCCGTAGCAAGACCCGTCTGTCGCGTTCCCTCGGAATCGCTTTGACCCCAAAGGCAGCCAAGTACCTCGAGAAGCGTCCATACGCTCCAGGTGAGCACGGCCGCACCAAGAAGAAGGCCGACAGCGACTTTGCCGTTCGTCTTCGCGAGAAGCAGCGCCTACGCGCCCAGTACGGCATCCGCGAGGCACAGCTTCGCAAGACCTTCCAGGAGGCCAAGCGTGCCGACGGCCTGACCGGTGAGAACCTGGTCGAGCTTCTCGAAATGCGTCTCGACGCCATCGTTCTGCGTGCCGGCATCGCCCGCACCATCGCCCAGGCTCGTCAGATGGTTGTTCACCGTCACATCTTGGTCAACGGTGAGCGCGTCGACCGCCCTTCGTTCCGCGTTCAGCCAGGTCAGCTGGTTCACGTGCACCCGAAGAGCGAAGGCACGGAGCCTTTCCAGGTTGCAGCAGCCGGCGGACACGTCGACGTTCTGCCTCCGGTTCCTGGCTACCTTGATGTTCAGCTCGACAAGCTCCACGTTGTTCTGACCCGTCGCCCTAAGCGCGTCGAGGTTCCAGTGACCTGTGAAGTTCAGCTCGTTGTTGAGTATTACGCAGCCCGCTAATACCCTTTAGCCAAGAACGATTTCTTAGGAGTTCGGATGAGCGGCGGAGACATCGCAGCAATCATTGCGGCAGCAGCCTTTGTGTTGCTGGTGCTGTTTCTTGCTGTGCCGCTGTTGAAGTTGGGCCGCGTGCTCGACGAGACGCGCAACTCGATTCACGACCTAAACCAGGATGTGGCTCCGCTGCTCTCCGAACTCAAAGAAACCGTTTCAAGCACCAATAAGCAACTCGCGCGCGTAGATCAGATCACCGAGAGCGTGGCCGATGTGACCACGAACATCAGTTCGCTGGTTGCCGTATTTTCGGCATCCGTAGGCGGCCCTCTCGTCAAGATCGCTGGGTTGACCCAGGGTCTTCGCGGAGCACTCAAAGACAAGAAAAAGAAGTAGGTAGTCACCGTGAAGAAGTTCCTGTTGCTATTTGGCGGAATCGCCATGGGTCTGTTCGCCTCGAAGCAGATCAAAGAGAACCCAAAGGCGCAGGCGGCCGTTGCCGAAATCGGCAAGAAGGCAAAGCAGATCGGTGCAGCAGTGCAAGAGGGCTATGTTGAGCGCGAGGCTCAACTAACCAAGAAGGCTCCTGCCAAGAAGCCGGCAACCGCCCGCACCGCTAAGCCTGCTGCGACCCGCACGGCCAAGCCTGCCGCCGCAAAGACCCCGGCTAAGAAGCCAGCCGCAAAGCCGGCCGCTTCGAACACCGACGTTCAGTAATTGCAAACCGCCGAGATTCGCCAGCGCTGGCTTGATTTTTTCGCCAGCAAGGGCCACACAGTTGTTCCGTCTGCCTCGCTGATTAGCGAAGACCCATCCTTGCTTTTCACTGTTGCCGGAATGGTTCCGTTCATTCCTTTTATGACCGGCTTGATTCCCGCCCCATACAAGCGCGCAACGAGCGTGCAAAAGTGTGTGCGCACCCTTGACATCGAGGAGGTCGGCAAGACAACTCGTCACGGCACCTTCTTTCAGATGAACGGAAACTTCTCGTTCGGTGACTACTTCAAGAAAGAGGCAATCGCCTACGCCTGGGAGTTCCTGACCAGCTCGCAAGAGACTGGCGGCCTCGGTTTCAACCCGCAAGACCTCTGGGTCACCGTTTACAAGGATGACGAAGAGAGCATCGACATCTGGCGCGAGGTTGCAGACATCCCGCTCGAACGCATTCAGAAGCGCGGCATGAAGGACAACTTCTGGTCGACCGGCCAGCCGGGACCTGCCGGTCCTTGCTCCGAGATCTACTATGACCGCGGTCCGGCTTATGGTCGCGAGGGCGGCCCTGAGGCCGACGAAGATCGCTACATCGAGATCTGGAACCTCGTGTTCATGCAGTACGAGCGCGGCCAGGGCATCGGCAAAGACGACTTTGAGATTCTTGGCGAATTGCCGAGCAAGAACATCGACACCGGCATGGGTCTCGAGCGAGTCGCCTTCTTGATGCAGGGCGTCGAAAACCTCTACGAAATCGACCAGGTTCGCCCGGTTCTAGACCTGGCGGCAAAGCTTTCGGGCAAGACCTACGGCTCAAGCGTCGAAGACGACGTGCGCATGCGCGTCGTGGCCGACCACGTGCGCTCTGCGCTGATGTTGATCGGAGACGGCGTCACCCCCGGCAACGAGGGTGCTGGCTACGTGCTGCGCCGACTGCTGCGCCGCACCGTGCGCGCCATGCGCCTGATGGGGGTCGAAAAGCCGGTGTTCGCCGAGCTGTTCGCGGCATCCAAGGATGCGATGAAGGCTTCTTACCCCGAGCTCGACACCGACTTCGCGCGTATTTTGACCACCGCTGTGGCCGAAGAAGAGGCGTTCTTGCGCACGCTGACCAGCGGTCTCGTCGTGCTAGACGAGGCAATCGCCTCGGCAAGGAACTCTGGTTCGAAGCAGCTGGCCGGCGCTGCCGCATTCTCTCTGCATGACACCTACGGATTCCCGATTGACCTGACCCTCGAGATTGCCGAAGAGCAGGGCCTCGAGGTCGACCGCGACGGCTTCAAGAAGCTGATGGCAGACCAGCGTGACCGCGCCAAGGCAGACGCTCGTGCAAAAAAACTCGGCGGCACCGACCTTAGTGTTTACGGCGAGTTCCGCGCTCTCGGCACCACCAAGTTCACCGGATACCACGAGCTTGAGACCGAGGCCAAGGTTCTCGGCCTGGTTCGCGATGGCCAATCGGCATCAAAGCTCAACCAGGGCGACATCGCCGAGGTAATCCTCGACCAGACCTCGCTCTACGCTGAGTCTGGCGGTCAGGATTCAGACGCTGGTTGGATCACCGGCGACGGCTTCGAACTCGAGGTTCTTGACGTGCAGAAGCCGGTCAAGGGTCTCGTGACGCACAAGGTCTTCGTTAAGAGCGGAGAAGTGAGCCAGGGTCAAAAGGCTGTCTCGAAGGTCGACTTTGACTGGCGTCTCGGCGCATGTCAGGCCCACTCGGGCACCCACGTCGTGCACGCCGCACTGCGTCAGGTGCTGGGCCCAACCGCGCTTCAGTCTGGCTCTTACAACAAGCCCGGCTATCTACGCCTCGACTTCTCGTGGACTCAGGCACTTTCGACCGAAACCAAGAGCGAAATCGAAGAGGTCACCAACCTCGCAATTCGCAGCGATCTGGCGGTATCCGCGCAGTTCATGACCCTTCCAGAGGCCAAGACCTGGGGAGCAGTAGCTCTCTTCGGCGAGACCTATGACGAAGAGGTTCGCGTCGTCGAGGTCGGCGGCCCTTGGTCGCGCGAGCTTTGCGGCGGAACCCACGTTTCGCGTTCATCCCAGATTGGCCTGGTTTCACTGATTGGCGAGTCGTCGGTTGGCTCCGGTTCGCGACGCCTCGAGGCCCTCGTTGGTATCGATGCATTCAGGGTCCTGGCCAGCGAGCGCGCGCTGGTTGGACGACTGGGCGAGGCCTTCAAGGTTCCGGGCGACCAACTCGAAGACAAGATTCTGCAAACCATCGAAGACCTTAAGGCCGCTCAGCGCAAGCTAGCGTCCCTGCAGGCAGCGGCCCTCATGACCCGCGTTCCAGAGCTGCTTGCTGGTGCGGTCAAGGGTGCAAAGGGCTCGGCGGTTGCAACCGACCTCGGAGCGCTCGACTCGGTCGACGACCTGCGTCAGCTCGCAACAGCGCTGCGTGAGCGCGCCAACGGACCGTTCGTGGCGGCTGTCTTTGCGCTTGTTTCTGGCAAGCCAATGCTTGTGGTCGCAACCAACGCCGACGCCCGTGCCGCCGGCCTAAAGGCGGGCGAACTTGTTCGCACTGCCAGTGCCATTCTCGGCGGTGGCGGAGGCGGCAAGGATGACCTAGCTCAGGGTGGCGGTCAGAACGCCGACCAGCTAGGTGCTGCAATCAACTCCATCATTCAGGCACTCGGATAACCATGCGCGTCGGGCGCAGGGCCGCGATAGACGTCGGCAAGGCTCGCGTCGGCATCGCTGTGAGCGATCCGCACGGCATCCTCGCGTCTCCTGTGGCAACCGTGCCAAGAACTGAGCTCGACGAGACCGTCAAGGCCGTCATAGAGGCACTGGTCGAATACGAACCGATCGAGGCATACGTCGGCCTGCCGGTCAACCTCTCGGGCGCAAGCACCGAATCGACCAAAGACGCAATCGCGTTCGCTCTGGCGCTCGAGGCAAGCGCCGAGTTCGAGGTTCGTCTGATTGACGAGCGCATGACAACCAACACCGCCAACGCAGCCCTTCGCGCGAGCGGTCGCAACGCCAAGAACTCTAGATCTGTGGTCGATCAGGCGGCGGCGATAGTGATTCTCGAACACGCACTTACCACCGAGCGAAACCTAGGTAGGCAGCCGGGCAAGGCAACGAGCGAATTGCAAGCCGATGCTTAGCCGCGGCAAGGTTCTGCTGGCGCTCATTCTGGTGCTTCTGGTCGGGGGCGGGGGATGGGCTTTCACCCACAAGGCCGACCTGCGCTCGCTCAGCAACCAGATCATGAACCGCGACTTTGCCGGCAGCGGTTCGGGAGTCGCGAGACTCACGATCCGCCCAGGGGATGGCGGAGCGACCGTCGCCCAGCGACTCGTCGACGCGGGCATCACTAAGGATTTCGGCGTCACCTACCAAGCGGTAATCGACTCCGGCATCACTTTTTATCCGGGTTCTTATCGGCTAGCGAAGGGCATGTCGGCTGCTGCTGCCCTCTCGGCGATTGCCGACCCGGCCAGACTTGACGTCACGCGAATCACAATCAAAGAAGGGCTGCGCCTGTCGTTCATATTTGATCAGATCTCGCAGGCAACCGGCATTTCGCGCTCAGATTTCGACAGCGCGGCACGTCATCCAAGTGCCTACGGTGTGCCGAGTTCGGCACCATCACTCGAGGGTTACCTGTTTCCGGCAACCTACTCGTTTGCCAAGTCAGCCAGCGCCAAGTCGATCATCCGTGAAATGGTCAACAGGATGAGGCAAGAGCTCGACCGCTTTGGAGTGCCAAAAAAGCGCTGGAACTCGACTCTGACGCTCGCATCCATAGTGCAAAAAGAGGCTCGCCAGAGCGCCGACTTCTATCGAGTCTCGCGAGTTTTCAAGAATCGCATTTCCGCCGGCATGGCCCTGCAATCTGACGCGACCGTCTCGTACGGCACCAACGGCACCACCGTCACCACTACGGATGCCCAGCGAGCCGACCCCAACGGCTTCAACACCTACTTGCACACCGGCCTGCCAATCGGTCCAATCAGTGCGCCGGGGGCCACCGCAATCGATGCGGCTCTGCACGCCGCCTCGGGATCCTGGTTATATTTCTGCACAGTAAATCTGCAAACGGGCGAGACAGTATTCAGCACCACTTTTGCAGAGCACCAAAAAGCGGTAGCCCAGTTCCAAGCTTGGCTGCAACAGAATCCAGGATGGAATGGCTAATAAATACGCGGTGGTCGGTTCGCCGATCGAGCATTCGAAGTCGCCGGTTCTGCACCGAGCCGCCTATCGCGTCATCGGGGTCGAATGGGACTACCAGGCCTACCTTGTCGAGTCTGGTCAGCTTGCCGACTTCGTGGCCGAGATGGGTGACGACCTTACCGGCGTGAGCGTCACCATGCCGCTCAAAGAAGAGGCCTTTAGATTTGCAGATGAGCACGACCGCTGGTCACAGGCCACCGGGGTGGCTAACACTCTTTGGCGCCCCGAACTCGCGACCTGGTTCTCTTTCAACACCGACGTCTTTGGCCTTGCGCGAGCGATTAGCGAAAACATGGATGAGCGCCCGGGCAGCATCCTGGTTCTTGGCTCGGGAGCGACCGCGAAATCGGCCGTGGCCGCTGCTATTAGCCTCGGAATCGAAGACATTCGAGTCTGGGCTCGCAACGGCGCGGCGGTTTCTCGCATTCAGCAGATGGGCGCCGGGCTAGGCGCAAAGATTCGGCGCGAACGTTCACTCTCGGCAGCCAGGGCCGCGGGTCGGCTCGTGATTTCGACGCTGCCGGCCGGCGCCTTTGCCGAGCACCGCAGGGAACTCACCGCGGGGCTCTTCGGCAAGGCAATCAAGAGCACGCTGCTCGATGTGGCTTATGCGGCTTCGACAGATTCTGCGGCAAAGGCTTGGGCGGCCCAGGGCCGACCGGTCATCCACGGAATCGAAATGTTGATTTGGCAGGCGGTGGCGCAGTTGAGGATCTTTGTCAACGGGTCTCCAGATACCGAACTACCCAACGAGGCCGCCGTGGTTGCTGCCATGCGCCACGATCTCGAGTCTCTCGAACAGGCCTAGCCCGAGCGTCAACTCTTGCCCTGCCCCTGTGGCAGAATTGAGGGCATGTTACGTTGGATCACAGCGGGGGAGTCGCACGGCCCCGAACTTGTCGCCGTGCTCGAGGGTTTGCCCGCGGGCGTGCCAATTACTACCGCTGAGGTTCAGGATTCGCTGGCCCGTCGCCGACTTGGCTACGGCCGCGGCGCTCGCATGAAGTTTGAGCAGGACGAGGTCAGCCTGAGCGGTGGCGTTCGACACGGACTAACCATGGGCGGCCCGGTTGCAATCACCGTCGGCAACACCGAGTGGCCAAAGTGGCAAGACGTCATGTCGGCAGATCCAGTCGACCCAGAGAAGCTGTCTGGCGCGCGCGCAGAGGCCCTAACTCGCCCTCGTCCGGGTCACGCAGACTTCACCGGAATGCAGAAGTACGGCTTTCTCGACAGCCGCCCTGTGCTCGAGCGCGCTAGTGCCCGCGAGACCGCAGCCCGCGTTGCCCTCGGCCGCGTGGCATCGAACTTCTTGAACGAGCTCGGCATCGAACTCGTGACCCACACGGTATCGATCGGCACCGTCGACACCCCATCTGACGCCCCGCTGCCAACCCCGGCAAACCTGGATGCGATTGACGCAGACCCTGTACGCAGCTTTCACGCTGCTACCTCGACGGCCATGGTTGCCGAAATCGACGACTGCCACAAAGATGGCGACACCCTCGGCGGAGTCGTCGAGACTCTGGTCTACGGCATGCCTCCGGGCGTCGGCTCCTTCGTTCACTGGGATCGTCGTCTCGACGCCCAGCTCGCATTCGCGCTCATGGGCATCCAGGCAATTAAGGGCGTCGAGGTTGGTGACGGCTTTGAGACCGCACGCCGTCGCGGCTCGGCAGCCCACGACGAGATTCAACGTGGCGATGATGGCCTGGTTCGTCGCCTAACCGACCGGGCCGGCGGCATCGAAGGCGGCATGAGCAACGGAGAGATCCTGCGCGTGCGTGCCGCCATGAAGCCGATCAGCACGATTCCACGTGCGCTTTCGACGATCGACGTTGCAACCGGTGAGGCCGCCAAGGCGCATCACCAGCGCTCCGACGTGTGCGCCGTGCCGGCTGCCGGCGTAGTTGCCGAGGCCATGGTTGCACTGACCATCGCCAACGCGGTTCTAGAGAAGTTTGGCGGCGATTCGCTTGCCGAGACCAAGCGCAACCTCGAGAGCTACCTCGCCAGCATCCCGGCGGTATTGGCGTCCGGTTCGGCAGAGTAGCAATGACTGAGCTCGAGCGACCCGTGGTGCTGATTGGCCCCATGGGGGTTGGCAAGACAACTATCGGCAAAAAGCTCGCGCGCTCGCTCAAGATAACTTTCATTGACACCGACTCGGTAGTCGTCGCAAAACACGGGGCCATCGACAAGATTTTCGGCGAACAGGGTGAAGCCACCTTCAGGCGATTCGAAGAAGAGGCGGTCGCCGAATCGTTAACAAAGCCCTCGGTCATTGCAACCGGCGGGGGAGCAGTGCTCAGCGAGCTGACCCGCCAGCGGCTATCCGAGCTTGCAACAGTTATCTATCTGTCTACCGATGGCCGGCACATCCAGTCGCGGCTGCGCAGGGGCAATCGACCTCTGCTCAAAGACGGCATGGGCGATTGGAATCGCATTTACGATGAACGTCGCTCGATCTATGAATCGGTGGCAAACTTCGAGGTCGAAACCTCTGGCAAGCCACTCACCATCTCTGTTCGCGAAATCAAGTCGAAGCTAGGACTCGAATGAATCAAGTTGTGACCGTAAAGGGCGACCAGCCCTATGACGTGACCATCGGCCGAGCCCTTCTTGGCGAGGTGCCGGTCGCACTCGGCGGCGCCAAGCGCGTGCTTGTCATCAACCCGAAGGCTCTGACCGAATCTGGCGACGCCCTAGTCGAGTTCTTGAAAGAGTCTGGCTTCGAGGCTTACCAAGCAATCGTGGATGACGGTGAGAGCGCCAAGAAGATCGAAGTTGCCGCCTTTTGCTGGCGCATCATGGGTCAGGCCGACTTCACCCGAAGCGACGCAGTAATTGGCTTCGGTGGTGGCGCAGTCACCGACCTTGCCGGCTTCGTGGCTGCCACCTGGCTTCGCGGTGTGCCGGTAATCCAGATTCCGACCACGCTTCTTGCCATGGTCGACGCTTCGGTTGGCGGCAAGACCGGCATTAACACGGATGAGGGCAAGAACCTCGTCGGAGCGTTTCATGCCCCAAAGGCGGTAATCGCCGACCTCGACACTCTCGCGACGCTGCCTCGCAACGAACTTATCACCGGATTTGCCGAGGTCGTTAAGTGCGGCTTCATCGCCGACGAGCGCATCCTAGAAATCATTGAGGCCGACGTGGCCAAGGCCACCGACCCGCTAAGCGACGAGTTTGCCGAGCTTATCTTTCGCGCCGTCTCGGTAAAGGCGCGCGTGGTGGGCGAAGACTTCAAAGAGAACGGCCTGCGCGAGATTCTGAACTACGGCCATACCCTCGGACACGCAATCGAGCTGGCCGAAAACTTCACCTGGCGCCACGGGGCTGCGATTTCGGTCGGAATGATGTTCGTTGCCGAACTCGCGCGGATGCACGGCCGCCTAAGCGACGCCGCAGTCGAACGCCACCGCAAGATTCTCACGTCGCTCGGGCTGCCGACCACCTACCGCGCCGACCGCTGGCAAAAACTCGTCACGGGCATGCAGCGAGACAAGAAGAACCGTGGCTCGACGGCCAGATTCGTCGTGCTCGACGACATCGCCAAGCCAACGATCATGACCGCACCGACCACCGAGTCGCTGTTCTCTGCCTTTCAAGAGATTTGCGAATAGGGCAGGGTAACCTTTCATCATGACCAAGGTGCTTGTACTCAACGGACCAAATCTCGGCCGCCTAGGCTCACGTGAGCCAGAGATCTACGGCACGCTCGACTACGCGGGGCTGCAGAGCGCGCTGCTCAAGACCGCCAGCGAGCTGGGCCTCGATGCCGACGTGCGCCAGACCAACAGCGAGGCGGAGCTCATCTCGTGGCTACACGAGGCCGTCGACACCGGCTCATCCGTGGTTCTAAACCCCGCTGCGTTCACGCACTACAGCTACGCAACTCGCGACGCCGCGGCCCTAGTCACCAAGGCTGGACTCAAGCTAGTTGAGGTGCACATCAGCAATCCTCACGCTCGCGAGGAGTTTCGCCACAACTCGGTGATCGCAGGAGTCGCATCCGGTGTGATCGCCGGCTTCGGCGTCGATTCCTACCTGCTCGCGCTGCGCGTAATCGCTTCTTAGGCGGGGCTCGGCTAAACTAATCAGGTTGCCCAGAGTGGCGACCAAATCTTTTCAACAAGCAAGCGAGGCACAGACATGGCAACTTCTAACGACCTAAAGAACGGCTTGGTTCTCAACATCGACGGTCAGCTCTGGACCGTCATCGAGTTTCAGCACGTCAAGCCGGGCAAGGGCCCAGCATTCGTGCGCAGCAAGCTCAAGAACGTGCTCAGCGGCAAGGTAGTCGACAAGACTTTCAACGCTGGCGTCAAGGTCGAGACCGCCAATGTCGACAAGCGCAACATGCAGTACCTCTACAACGACGGCTCGTCTTACGTCTTCATGGACACCGACAACTACGACCAGGTTGAGCTGAGCGAGACCATCGTTGGCGACGCCGTCAACTACATGCTCGAGAACCAGAGCGCAGTGGTCGCCATGTACGAGGGCAACCCAATCTACGTCGAGCTTCCTCCATCGGTCGTTCTGCTTGTCACCTACACCGAGCCTGGCCTTCAGGGCGACCGCTCTTCGGGCGGCACCAAGCCGGCAACCGTCGAGACCGGCCTGCAGATTCAGGTTCCGCTGTTCCTCGAGAACAACACCAAGGTCAAGATCGACACCCGCACCGGCGAGTACCTGGGCCGCGTCACCGACTAGTCGGCAGCGCAAGACCAATTGTCAGCAAGAACTAAGGCCCGCAAGCGCGCGATTGACGC
>CANGNR010000033.1 GCA_947455385.1 Microbacteriaceae bacterium | reverse complement strand
GGTGGCATGCAGTTGGGTGCCAGGCTGGGTCAGCGGGTCGGCACGGCTCGACTCTTGTTGATCACGTTGATTGTTGGGGCCGCCTCGGGCATTGCGTGCATCTGGGCCGGAACCAGCGGCCAACCAATCGGAGTTCAACTTTCGATGATTTATCTTTGGGCCCTTTGCTTCGGCGTATCGACCCCGCCAACCCAGACCCTGCTTTTGGCCAGCCACGGCGAAGAAGCCGGCACCGCTGCCTCGCTCTCGGGAATCATGACGAATGCCGTGACGGCCTTTGCGGCACCCCTATACGCGGCCGTTAGCTCCACCTCGACGCTCGGCATCGGGCAGGTGGTGCTCGGTGCCATGGCAATCGCCCTGGTCGGATACATCTTCATCGCCCAACCATCAAAGCTAGCCGCGGGAGTCTAGATTGGCCAAGGTAGTAATCATTCACGGATGGGGTAATCGACGCCTCGAGGATCACTGGCAGCACCGCCTCTCGGTGGCGTTGCGAAATGCTGGGCATCAGGTTTGGTATCCGCAGTTGCCAGCCACGGATGAGCCGGTCTATGCCGACTGGTCTGATGTTGTGCTTGCAGACCTCGCGCAGACCGCCGAGGTGGCTGGCGGCGAGACCATCGTGATCGCCCACTCTCTCGGTTGCGTGACTTGGCTCAAGCTGGCGCTAGACAAGCGTGTTTCGGTGGCCGTTGACCGACTGCTGCTGGTTGCGCCCGCCGACCCAGACATGCTCGACCAGGTGCCGAGCTTTGCCTACAAGTTGCTCGGCAATGCCGATCTCGCACCAGCCGTCGCCGCCAGCGCGCGCAACGTCACACTGGTTGGCAGCGACAAAGATCCTTGGGCGCCGCGCGGCATCCAAGAAAGTTTTGGGGTCGCCCTCGGCGTTGAAGCGATTGTCATCGAAGGCGCCAAGCATCTTGCGCTGCCAGACGGCTGGGGTCCGTGGCAGGGTGTCATCGACTGGGTCAATGACCCAGCCGCTGACCTGCGCCAGCGTTAGGCTAAGTGCCATGAGGATTCTGCTTGTTGGCGCCGGTGGCGTCGGAGATGCAATCGTAAAAATCGCGGCAAGCCGCAACTTTTTTGAAGAAATGGTCGTGTCTGACTACGACCTTTCGCGAGCCGAGCGCTCAATCGAATGGGTGCACGACCGCTACGGTTCGGCCGTCGCGCGCAGGTTCATCCCTGCAAAAATCGACGCCAGCAGTGCCGCCAACGTTGCCGAGGTGGCCGTTGAACACAGGATCACCCACGTGCTCAACGCTGTTGAACCCAAGTTTGTGCCGACCGTCTTCTCTGGCGCGTTCACGGCGGGGGCGCACTACCTCGACATGGCGATGAGCCTCAGCGAGCCGCACCCGGATGACCCGTTTCACACGCCGGGCATCAAGCTCGGCGACCAGCAGTTTGCGCTCAACGACCAGTGGGAGCGCTCTGGCCTGCTTGCCCTGGTTGGCATCGGCGTCGAGCCGGGCCTCTCGAACATCTTCACGCGCTATGCCGCCGACCACCTCTTTAGCGAGATCGACGAGGCCAGCATCAAGGATGGTGGCAACCTGACCGTTCGCGACGAGGCCGGCAACGAGATATTTGCGCCTTCGTTTTCGATCTGGACGACCATCGAGGAGTGCCTAAACCCGCCGGTGCTCTATGAACGCGAGCGCGGTTGGTTCACTACCCGCCCGTTTAGCGAGCCCGAGGTTTTTGAGTTTCCTGCCGGCATCGGTGCGATCGAGTGCGTGAACGTCGAGCACGAAGAGATCACGATGCTGCCGCAGCACCTCGACGTTGGTCGGGTGAGTTTTAAGTACGGCCTCGGGCGCGAGTTCATCGAGGTCTTGCAGACCCTGCACAAACTGGGTCTCGACCGCACCAAGCCGGTGCGCGTGCGCTCTGCTCAGGGCCCGGTTGAGGTTGCCCCGCGCGACATGGTGGTCTCGGTGCTGCCCGACCCGGCCACGATCGGCCCGATGATGACAGGCAAGACCTGCGCCGGCGTGCTCGTCACCGGACGCGACAAGGATGGCAAGGATCGCGCCACCTACATCTATCACGTTGCCGACAACGAGTGGACGATGGCCAACTACGAGTCGCAGGCCGTGGTTTGGCAGACGGCTTTCAACCCGCTGATCGCTCTCGAGCTGATTGCCGCGGGCATCTGGCAGGGTGCTGGCGTCATGGCCCCAGAGCAGTTTGATGCTAAGCCGTTTCTCGACCTCATGTCTTCGGCCCAGGGCTACGGCCAGGCTTGGTACGCGCAAGAGCGCGTGCCGTCGAGCCCGTTGCGGCATCCGTAGGTATAGGGGACTTTGATGACCAGCCAGGATGCCCGCCAGCGCGACTTTGACGTAGTGGTGATTGGCTCGGGTTTTGGCGGGTCGGTTGCGGCGCTCAGGCTCACCGAAAAGGGCTACCGAGTGCTCGTTATTGAGGCGGGGTCGCGCTTCGCCGACGCTGACTTTGCCCGCAACTCTTGGCAACTGCGCAAGTTTTTGTTTTTTCCCCGGCTGGGGCTTCGAGGCATCCAGAGAATTGATCTGCTTCGCAACGTGATGGTTATGTCTGGCGCCGGTGTCGGCGGTGGCTCGCTGGTCTATGCCAACACCCTTTATCGGCCGCCGGCTTCGTTCTTCAAGACTGGCTCGTGGGCGGCGATGGCCGACTGGCAGGCTCTGCTTGCGCCCTACTACGACCAGGCCGAGCGCATGCTGGGGGTTGAGACCAACCCGTTCATGTCTAACTCAGACGTTGCGCTGCGCGAGGCCGCCACCAAGCTGGGATACGGCGACACCTTTCAACTTGCGCCACTCGGCGTGCACTTTGGTGCGGCTGCCGGCGTGAAACCTGGTCAAAAGGTCGCCGATCCTTACTTTGGTGGCGTCGGCCCCGAGCGCACCGGGTGCCTCAACTGTGGCGAATGCATGACCGGATGCCGTCACGGCGCCAAGAACACCCTGGTCAAGAACTACCTTTATCTGGCCGAACGAGCCGGCGCCAAAGTTATTGCAGACACCACCGTCACCGACATTCATCAAGAGGATGACGGCCGCTTCAGCATCGCCACTCGCAACAGCGGAGCGTCCGGGTTTGTTCGCAACCAGTTTTTCACCGCCGATCAGGTTGTGGTGGCGGCCGGTGCCCTAGGAACCGCGAAGTTGCTGCACAAGATTCGCGCGAGTGGCGGTTTGCCAAACCTCAGCACCAAGCTCGGTGAGCTCAGCCGCACCAACAGCGAGAGCCTGCTGGGAGTTGTTGCCCGCGGCAAAGACGTCGACTACAGCCAGGGCTCGTCGATCACATCATCGGTTTTTCCTAACGCCGATACCCACGTCGAGCCGGTGCGCTACGGCCGGGGCTCTGGCTTCATGGGAATCATGGAGAGCATCATGGCGTCTGGCAAGGCGGGGCAGAAGCCAACCGTCTTGAGGCTGCTGTGGGCCACCCTGCGAAACTTGCATCGACTACCGAGCATGTACAACCTGCGCACCTGGCCCGAGCGCACCTTGATTCTGCTGGTGATGCAGTCTCGCGACAACTCGCTGACCACGTTTGCCAAGCGCAGGCTTTTTGGCGGCCCCAAACTGACCTCGAAGCAGGGATACGGCGAGACCAACCCAGCCTGGGTGCCCGCCGGGCACGAGTTGGCCCGCCAGCTCGCTCACGACAATGACGCAACACCCGGCGCGGTGATCACCGAGCCCTTCGGGATTCCGATGACCGCTCACTTCTTGGGCGGAGCGGTGATTGCCGAGACCGCTCAAGAGGGCGTTGTCGACGGCTACCTTCGTGCCTTTGGCCACCCCGGGCTGCATATCTTTGACGGCGCCGCCCTTTCGGCGAACCCTGGCGTAAACCCGAGCCTCTCGATCGCGGCTCAAGCCGAGTGGGCGGCTGCGCACTGGCCCAACCGCGGCGAGCCAGACAAGCGGCCCGCGCTGGGCGATAGTTTTCGCTTGGTCGAGCCCGTGGCCCCAGCGCGTCCGATTGTGCCGGCTAGCGCTCGCGGTGCCCTTCGGCTACCGATTCGTCCGGCCTAGGCTGCCGTTTCTTTGCGCCTGGCGCGCAACTTGATGCGCCCCTGCGATACCAGCGCCCCGAGCACCACGATCAGCCCGCCGACCGGCTCATACCAATAGACCGGCTCGCCAAGAAGCAGCACGCCCCAGACGATGGCGACCACTGGCGTCAGGTAGGTGACAGAGTTGGCAATCGCGCTGCCGGCTACCGCAATCACTCGATAGTAGAAGATGTAGGCAACACCCGTGCCGACGGCTCCGAGGGTCACGACCGAAATCACAGAAACGGCGTTCAGGGCAGCAACCGGGGCAGGGCTTATCAGGTAAAACGGCAAAACACCGAGCGCCGAAACTGTAATTTGCACAAACGCGGCAACCTCGTTTTGCAAACCGAGCGGGCTAACAAATCGTCGAATGTACGGCCCACCGATTCCGTAGCAAGTTATTGCACCGATCATTGCAAGAACCGCAACGGGATCATTGGTTCCGAAACCGTTCCAAACTGCAAACACAACGAGGATGCCCCCGAGGCCGATCAGCAGGCCGGTGATGACCTCCGGGCGAACCTTTTCGCTGCGAAAGATAGTGAGCAGGGCTAGCAGCGTGGCAATAGGAGTGGCGCCATTGATGATGCTGGCCAAGACGCTCGTGGCGTGCTCCTGTGCAAACGAGTAGAGCAAAAACGGCAGGGTGTTCATGAATAGGCCACCAGAGCCGACCAGTGCCCAGGATTTGAGGTCTCGCGGCAACCTGCGGCGCAGGCTTAGCACGATGATGCCCAGGGCGGCCGAACCCGAAACCAAGCGCCAAAACACAAGGCCCACGGGGTCAAAGACCTCGAGGCCTAGCTTCGTAAACAAGAACGATGATCCCCAAATCAAACCAAGCAGAGCATAAAGAAGCTGCCAAGAAACCCTAGCCTTTGGGGCAGACGAAGCTTGAGCCGGCGCGGTCACGAGCGCCTACTTCTCGGAGGTCTTGGGTGCGAAGCGGTCGCTGACGCTGATCAGCGCGTTAGCGGCCAGTGCGAGCGCAACGGGGAGGCTCAGCTCGGCCCATCCAAGTTGAACAAAACCAAAGAAGGCCCCAAACTGCTGCCAGCCGAAGGCTACTGCGGCAAGCCCGAGCATTAGGGCGATGATGCCACCCTTCAGTCGGTCGAGCGGGCGGGCAAGCAGGGTCAAGGTCCAGAGTCCCGTCATAGAGATGAGAATCATGGTCGCCGTCTGTTGCTGTGCATCGGTGTAGCCCGCCGAATGGCTGATTAGGTCAAGTGCCAGAATGGCCGCACCAATTGCGAGGCCAGCTGGGATGCAGAACGACAGGGCCCGCTTCAAGAAGCCGGGCTCATAGCGCCGAGCGTTGGGCAGCAAGGCGAGCACGAAGGATGGAACACCGATGGTGAAGACGTCGACCACCGAGAGCTGGCGTGGCAAGAACGGATACGACCTCAGCAGGGCGCCGAAGGTGAAGGCGAGCACGAGTGCCCACATGGTCTTGGTGAGAAACAGGCGAGAGACGCGTTCGACGTTGGCGATCACGCGTCGCCCTTCGGCGACCACGCCTGGCAGGGTCGAGAACTTGCCATCCAAGAGAACAAGGTTCGAAACCGCCTTGGTTGCAGGCGAACCAGAACCCATCGCGATGCCGAGGTCGGCACGCTTTAGGGCCAGAGCATCGTTCACGCCGTCGCCTGTCATGGCAACCACGTGCCCGCGACTTTGCAGGGCCGAGACCATGTTTCGTTTTTGCTCGGGGGTGACGCGACCAAAGACGGTGTTTGCCTCGAGCACCTCTGCAAGGGCATCGATGTCTTCAGGCAGATGGCGCGCGTCAAAACCCGAGCCTTCGATGTCTATAACCCCGGCTTCGCGGGCCACAGCCGCAACCGTCGAAGGATTGTCGCCCGAGATGATTTTCACGGTGACCCCTTGGCGGGCGAAATATTCGATGGTTTCGGCTGCATCGCTGCGCACTCGCTCCTTGAAGGTCACCAGGGCAACGGGCTTGAGCGCTCGCGGCAGGGTTTCGGGCTCGCGGGGGATTTCGGGCGAGACGGCGAGCACCAAGACCCGGCGTCCCGTGGCCGAGAGTTGAACGGCGCGCTGCAGCGCATCCTGGTGGCCTTCGCCGGCGCCATCGAGAGTGAACTCTGGGGCACCGAAGACCCAGGTCTCAGAGCCCTTCGAATTCTTGAAGCTGAATGAGCTCCACTTTCGAGCCGAGGAGAATCTTGTCGAGGCAATGGCATCGAGCGTGGATGATGCTGCGTATCGAGCGCTTAGGCACCGGGCGGTTGCATTGGCGTGTTCGTCTGCGCCAAAGAAGGCCAGAACCTCATCGATGTCGTTGTGTGCGGTGAGCTCGAAAGTCTCGTCGAATTCGATCTCGCCCTCAGTCAGGGTTCCGGTCTTGTCGAAGCAAATGGTGTCGACACGGGCGAGCCCTTCGACTGCTGGCAGTTCTTGCACGAGCACCTGGCGGCGCGCGAGCTTTACTGCGGCTACGGCGAATGTCAGGCTCGTGAGCAGAACCAGCCCCTGCGGAACCACGGTGATGATGCTCGAGATGGCCTTGACCATCGCCTCGAGCCACGCGCCACTCTCGATTGCCTTGACCCAACCGCCAACTGCCTGAACTTGGCCGTTTGCCGAAATCAGAACTACTGGCAGCAACGCCCAGCTGAGCCACTTGACTATGCGGTTGATGGCGTTGCGAAGTTCGCTATTGACCATCGAAAAGCGGCGCGCCTCAAGTGTCAGTTTGCTCGCGTAGGTGTCTGCGCCGACTCGGCTTACCCGGCCGAAGCCAAGGCCGCCTACCACGATCGAGCCAGAAAGCACCTCGGTGCCGATCGGCTTCTGCACGGGGTCAGACTCGCCCGTTAAGAGTGACTCGTCGAGCTCGAGCGCATCCGAGTTAATGATCTCGGCGTCGGCAAGAACCTGGTCGCCCGCCCGCAACTCGATCAGGTCGTCGAGCACGATGTCTTCAAGGTCAACCTCGAGTTTCAAACCATCACGGATGACCCTAGCGTGCGGCTGGTTGAGCAGGGCGAGCTTGTCGAGGGTGCGCTTTGAGCGGTATTCCTGGCCGATTCCAATGGCGATGTTTGTGATCACTACGACGCCAAACAGCGCGTCTTTCCACTGGCCGAGGGTTACCAGCAGCACAAACGAGGTGCCAACGATTCCGTTGAACAGGGTGAAGGTGTTCTGCCGAATAATCGTGCCGAGGCTGCGGCTCGAGTCGGTGTTTTGGATGTTCGCCTGCCCATTCGCGAGCCTTTCGGCGACCTCGCTTGAGGTCAGGCCGTGCTGGGCGAAATCGGCGTTGAGGGGCATGACTTAAGACTAACCTCGAAACAAATGACAAAAGTTATCGACCCCCGCCTAGTCAAGATTTCGACTCGAACAGAAGTCAATATCAAGCGGAGCCTGCCTCACGCAGCGCTAAAGCGAATCGGTGCTTGGGTCTTTCTCGACCACTTCGGTCCCACCGTTCAGGTAGACGGAATGGTGGTGGCGGCGCACCCGCACTCCGGCTTGCAGACGGTGACCTGGCCGTTCGCCGGTGTGGTTGACCACCGCGATAGCGTCGGCAGTTCTCAGGTGATTCGCGCTGGGCAACTGAACCTGATGACCGCTGGTCGTGGGGTCGCGCACAGCGAAAAGTCTCAGCCGGTTGGCGACCAACTGCACGCAGTTCAACTCTGGATCGCCCTGCCAGATCTCGAGCGAAACCGGGATGCTTCGTTTGAGCACTTTGGTGACTTGCCTATGCTCGAGCTCGGCTCGCTCACCGCGCGCATCTTTATTGGCGAACTGAATGGCGCTCGGTCGCCAGCCCGTGTGTTTTCGCCACTGCTTGGCGCCGAGTTGCGGCTTTCGACAGGTGCGCCGGAGACCGTTCCGCTGCGGCCAGACTGGGAATACGGCCTGCTGGTTGTTCGCGGCAGCGCGCTCGTCAACGGCACTCTCGTTTCTCCCGACCAGCTCGCCTATCTTGAGCCCGGCGAGGCACGGCAGCTCGAGCTCGAGGCGACCGGCAGCGATGACCTGCTGGCTGTGTTGCTGGGCGGTGAGCCTTTTGCCGAGCAAATCGTGATGTGGTGGAACTTCATCGGTCGAACGGCCGAAGAAATTGTCGAAATGCGAGAGCTGTGGAACGCGCGCGACCCACGCTTTGGTGAGGTCATCGATGAGGTCGGCGGTTGGATTCCAGCGCCAGACTTGCCAAACGCTACCCTTCGCGCCCGCTAGTTACTTGACCCAGGCCGTGGCGTTTGCTGGCAGCTTGCCATCGACGAGCGGCTGGCTGGTGAGCAGAACCTTGCCCGCCGGCAGCTTCACCGGCTTGGTGCCAAAGTTCGTCACCGACTGCCATCCGTTGGCGCGGCTAAAGTGCAGCACCTTCGAGTTGAGGTGGCGGTGCCACTGAATGCTCTCGTCGCTGATCAGCTGCGAACGCAGGGCAAGCGCCAGGCGATACAGGTTGAGCGTCGATGCCTCGTCGCGATCCTGCTTCTCGACCGAATAGTCGCCAAACCAGGATGGCTGCGGCAGGTGCGAGCCACCAGGGCCGAAACCGAACGAGGTTCCGGTCGAGGTCCACGGCAGTGGAACACGACATCCATCGCGGCTTCGTGACTTGCCAGGGTTTCTGAACCACTGCGGGTCTTGCATCTGGTCGTGCGGAATCTCGAGCACCTCCTGCAGGCCGAGCTCCTCGCCCTGATACAAGTAGGTCGAGCCGGGCAGGGCAAGAATCAGCATGGTGGCGGCTCGAGCGCGGTCGAGGCCCTGCTTGTTGTTGACCGGCGGGTTGACGCCGCCCTCGACGAACCACTTGTCGAGGTTGAGCCCATCTGGCAGGCCGTATCGGGTGGCGTGACGAATCACGTCGTGGTTCGAGAGCACCCAGGTGGTCGAAGATCCCCACTTGGCGGCACTCGCCAGGTTGAACGAAATCGTCTTCTTGAAGCGACCGGCCTTCCAGTGCTCGCCCAGAAGGTCGAAGTTGAACGACTGACCGAGGTTATCCTCGCTCGCGTACGGGTGGCGACGCTCGGGGTGCACCCAGGCCTCTGCAACGGCAACGCGCGGCGGGTCATACTCGTTGAAAACCTGGCGCCACGAGCGATAGATGTCGTGCACCTCGTCGCGGTCGAACAGGTCATCCGTGCCGTCGTGCTTGACGAGCGAAAGGTCGTAAGACTGGCGCTCTGGCAGGTGGCCGTTGGCAAGGTTTTTGACCAGCGCGTGCGCAACGTCGACGCGGTAGCCGTCGACTCCGCGGTCGCTCCAGAACCGCAGGGTCTTCAAGAAGTCTTCGCGCACCTCTGGGTTATCCCAGTTGAAGTCTGGCTGCTCGCTGGCGAACAGGTGCATGTACCACTGGCCGGGCTCACCCTTTGGCTCGGTGATGCGGGTCCAGGCGGTTGGGCCAAAGTGGCTTGACAACTCGGATGGACGGATCTCACCGTTCTCTCCCTTGCCGTCTCTGAAGATGTAGCGGTCGCGCTCTGGCGAACCGGGTGCGGCCTTGAGTGCGGCCTGGAACCATTCGTGGCCGGAGCCCGAGTGGTTCGGCACGATGTCAACGAACAGGCGAATGCCCGCCTTGTGCAGCGCATCGACCATCTTGTCGAACTCGGCGAGCGTGCCGATCTTGGGGTCGACGTCGCGGTAGTCATCGACGTCATAGCCGCCGTCGGCCAACGCGGATGGGTAGAACGGCGAGAGCCAAACTGCGTCGACGCCTAGCTGCTGCAGGTATGGAACCTTCGAGATGATGCCGTTTAGGTCACCGATGCCGTCACCGTTTGCGTCGGAAAAAGACCTCGGGTAGATCTGGTAAACGACGGCTTGGCGCCACCAGTCTTTGGGGCCTTTTAGGAAGGTGAATTCAGACATGCACGTGCCTTTTGAATAGTCGCCGATTGGCGGATTTATAGGATTTTCAGCCGTTGAGAGCTTGTAATACAAACATTGTAATCGCTGCAATTCCAAGGATTACCGAGACCGTAACCCAAAGTCTCGAAAGGGGTCGCAGTTGCATTTCGCCCTCAACGGTGCGCGATTTCGTCGACAATTTTGCAAGCCAAATGTAAACCACGAACATCAGGGCGATAACGCCGAAGGCGCCAATCGGAATCCAGAGAAAAAGCACGAGGCCAAAGGGTGCGGCCGCAGGAATGTAGGCGTTTAGTAGCCGAAACTTGCCGCGATTTTTGGCGTAAGCATCTGCAATGCGGTCGGTTTCTTCGCTCATGGCTTTATTGTGCCACTCTGCGCCGGGCCTCAATCGCAAGGGCCCAGTAGCTGAAGCCGATTATTAGGGCACCGCCGGCCAAGCCCACTGGCCCGAGCATTTCGCCGCCGATGAGCGAGGCAACCGCAACCGCCCAAATCGGTTCGGTCGAGAGCAACAGGCTCGCGCGCGATGGCGAAGTCTTGCGAATGCCCCAGAGCAGCGCGATGAAACCGAATACCGTGCAGAACGCCGCCAAGAAGAGCACCGAGAACCACTGGTTTGCGTCGAAG
>CANGNR010000032.1 GCA_947455385.1 Microbacteriaceae bacterium | reverse complement strand
GCGACGCTTGCTGATGGCTTGGTTGCTCTCATCGACAAAACTAAGCCCGATGTGATTGCGCTCGAGCGCCTGTTTGCGCAGCCCCGACTAAAGACGGTTATGGGTACGGCGCAGATTTCTGGCGTGGTGTTGCTGCTCGCCCAGCAGCGAGGTATCCCGGTTGTGCTGCACACGCCTACCGAGGTAAAGGCCGCTGTCACGGGCTCCGGCCGAGCACCAAAGCAGCAAGTCGGCAATATGGTCGCTCGCCTGCTGGGGCTTGATGAGATTCCCAAACCAGCGGATGCCGCCGACAGTCTGGCGATCGCCATATGCCAGGCGCTGAAGGGCAACTCGAGCGCGAGCGCGTCATCCGAGGTTTCGTCAACCAAGGCGCAACAGCAGTGGGCTGCGGCAGAGCGAGCCGCCAAGGGTTCGCGCAAACGCTAGTTAGTCTTGTTTCATGATTGCCTTGCTCCGCGGTTCGGTTCGCTCCGCATCAGCCGGTCGCGTCGTTATCGACGTCGGGGGAGTCGGCTACCTCGTCTTTGTAACCTCACGCCTTTCGCTCGGGCTTTCGGCCGGCGATGCGCTCGAGGTAGAAACCTCATACATCGTTCGTGAAGACTCGGCGACCCTGTTTGGCTTTGCAACGGTGCAGGAGCGCGAGCTGTTTGATCTGCTGCGTTCGGTCACTGGGGTTGGCCCCAAGAGCGCTCTCGCGATTCTGAACGAGATCGACGCCGAAGCCGTGGCCATGGCGGTTGCCAACGAGGATGACATCGCCTTCAAAGCCGTCTCAGGAATCGGACCGAAGACCGCCAAGCTCATAGTTGTCACTCTTGCCGGCAAGCTCGGGCTCAAGCCAGCAGCGGCTTCGGCTGGCACTAGTTCCAAGGCCGTGCCATTCGACGGCCAGGTAATCGACGCCCTGGTCGGGCTCGGCTGGAGCGAACGGGCAGCGAGCGACTCGGTTGCTGAGTTGCTGCGCCAAGACACATTTGAGACGCGTGACGCGCTGTTGCGTGCCGCCCTGGGCAAGCTTTCGGCACCACGAAAGCAGGGCTAGCCCGTGACAGAGAACGACCTGACCGATCCGGCGCAGGATACATCTGACCTTGCCTTCGAGGCCGCCCTGCGCCCTCGCACCCTGGGAGAGTTCGTGGGCCAGACAAAGGTTCGCGAGCAACTCGGGCTTCTTCTGGAGGCGGCGCGAATCCAGGGCAGAACCTCAGACCACATTCTGCTAGCCGGCCCGCCCGGGCTCGGCAAGACCACCTTGGCCAACATCGTCGCCGCCGAGAGCGGCAGGGCCATTCGCCAGACCAGCGGCCCGACGATTCAGCACGCGGGCGACCTCGCCGCGATTCTCACTTCGCTCTCGGCCGGCGAGATTCTGTTTATCGATGAGATTCACAGAATGTCGAAGGCAGCCGAAGAGATGCTCTACCTCGCGATGGAAGACTTCAGGGTCGACGTGATGGTCGGCAAGGGCGCGGGAGCATCCTCGATTCCGCTAGACCTTGAGCCATTCACGCTGATCGGCGCCACTACCCGATCGGGCATGCTGCCGAACCCACTGCGCGACCGATTCGGCTTCACCGCACACCTCGAGTACTACGAGCCCGCCGAACTAGCGCAGGTGGTGCAGCGCGCTGCCGAGCGCCTCGAGGTTCAAATCAGCGAGGATGCGGTCGCAGAGATAGGCAAGCGCTCGCGCGGCACCCCGAGAATCGCCAACCGTCTGCTTCGCCGAGTGCGAGACTTTGGGTTGGTGGCCGGAGTTGCCCGCATCGAGATTTCGCACGCTCTCGGAGCCTTGAAGCTCTATGAGGTCGACGAGCTCGGGCTCGATCGCATCGACAGGGCCATACTAGAGATTTTGACCAAGCGCTTCGCCGGCAAGCCCGTTGGACTCAGCACCCTCGCCGCCTCGGTTGGCGAGGAGCAGGACACCATCGATTCGGTGGTCGAGCCGTATCTGGTTCGACAGGGTCTGGTGCTTCGCACTCCGCGAGGTCGACTAGCCACGGATGCCGCCTATCGACACCTCGGGCTAACCCCGCCGGCAACGGGTCAGCAGCCACTGCTTGACCTATAATCGTTAGGTTGCCCAAAGGGCTCAAAACTTAGCGAATCAGGACCCCATGGACCAATCACTTCTTCTCGTCGTAGCGGCGGGCATGTTCGTAATGATGTTTTTCTCGAGCCGCAAGCGCAAGCGTCAGGCCGCAGAGATGGCCGACAAGGTTCAGCCGGGCGCCAAGGTCATGTTGAACAGCGGAATCTTCGCGACCATCATCTCTGTCGATGGCGACCGCGCGCTTGTTGAGAGCACCCCCGGCACCCGTCTTGAGGTTTCGAAGGCCGCAATCGTGCGCTTTATCACCGAGCCTGTAGCCGCTGAGGCAGAAGTTGCCGAGGACGCAGTCGTCGCGGCAGTCACCCCAGTTGCCAAGGCTCCAGCCAAGAAGGCCGCGGCAGCAAAGCCGGCTGCCAGCGCCGCTGCAAAGCCAGCCGCCAAGACCCCAGCTAAAAAGGCGCCGGCCGCGAAGCCAGCGACCAAATCAGTCAAGTAAGCAAGGAACACTACTTTGTCAGCAAACGGTGTAGTCAAGGGCGCACGTAAGCGCCTGCTCTGGCTCGTCGCACTCATCCTGGGCTTTGTTGCCCTAATCGGTGGCGGCGCGCTCAATGGAATCGTCGGTGCGAGCTTCGTGCCTCAACTCGCGCTCGATCTTCAGGGTGGAACCCAGATCATCCTGACCCCGCAGTTGACCACGACGCACAAGACCGTCAGCGAAGAGACCCTGAACCAGGCCGTCGCCATCATCCGTGACCGCGTGAACGCGAGCGGTGTCAGCGAGGCCCAGGTGACCACCTCGGGCAACAGCAACATCGTGGTGTCGATTCCAGGCAAGCCAGACGACAACACCCTCGAGTTGATCAAGGCTTCGGCCAAGCTTGAGTTCAGAGCAGTTCTAGCAGCATCGGCAGGTAGCTCGAGCAGCGTTGGCGGAGCCAACGGAGCAACCCCATCGGCATCAGCCACTCCGGCTAGCGCGCCAATCGCCACCTCGGCGGCAGCGCCAGACCCTAGCAACCCGAGCGACCTCAACTACGTGAGCAAGGCCCTGCAGTCTGAGTACGAGGCCCTCGACTGCTCGACTGCCAAGAAGAAGCCTGGCGTTAGCGCTGACCCGACCAAGCCTCTGGTCACCTGCAGCACTGACAAGACCGAGAAGTACATCCTGTCTAAGGTCGAAATCGATGGCACCGACATCTCTGACGCCAGCTCTGGCACCGTCACCACCTCGACTGGTGCAAGCACCAACGAGTGGGCGGTGAACCTTTCGTTCAACCCAGCCGGTTCGGAAAAGTTCTCGAAGACCACCTCGCGTCTTTACCCACTCAGCAGCCCACTCAACCGCTTTGCGATCACCCTCGATGACCTAGTCATCACGGCTCCGCAGACGAACGCGGTAATCAGCAACGGTTCGGCTCAAATCACCGGAAACTTCACCAGCGTCAGTGCTAAGACCCTGTCTGACCAGTTGAAGTACGGCTCGCTGCCAATCGGATTCAACGTGCAGAGCCAAGACAACATCTCGGCCACCCTGGGCTCCGAGCAGCTGTCAAATGGTCTGCTCGCAGGTCTAATCGGTCTGATTCTGGTCGTCATCTACTCGGTGTTCCAGTACCGCGGATTGGCCATCGTGACCATCGGTTCGCTGGTTGTCGCCGCAGTGTTGACCTACCTTCTGATTGCGCTGCTCTCTTGGCGCCAGGGGTACCGACTCTCGCTCTCGGGCGTGGCCGGTTTGATCGTGGCAATCGGTATCACCGCAGACTCGTTCATCGTGTTCTTCGAGCGTGTTCGTGATGAGCTTCGCGATGGTCGCCCTCTCAGTGCAGCCGTCGAGGCGGGCTGGTCGCGAGCGATCCGAACAATCATCGTCTCGGATGGCGTGAGCCTGTTGGCCGCATCCACGCTGTATGTGCTCACAGTCGGTAGCGTTCGCGGATTCGCCTTCACCCTCGGCCTCACGACCATTGTCGACCTCGCAGTTGTGGTGCTCTTCACCAGACCAATGCTGCAGATCTTGGCCACCTTGAAGTTCTTCGCATCAGGTCACCCGTGGTCGGGCTTTGACGCCAAGGCCCTAGGTGCAGTCGAGTACGTCGGACGCGGCCAGTTCCGCGCCCGCGACGAGGCGGCCTCCACCAAGCTCAAGAAGTCTTCGCGCGAGGCAGAGCGTCGCCAGACCATTGCCGAACGCAAGGCCGCCGAAATCGCCGAGAATAACGAAAAGGCAGGAAAGTAGTCATGTCGCGTTTTACTGACTTCGGAAACGACCTCTACACCGGCAACCGTTCGATCAACTTCATCGGACGCCGCAAGGTGTTCTACGTTGTCGCAATGCTCATGGTTGCCGCGGCAGCACTGCTGCCATTCGCCAAGCCCTTCAACCTGGGCATCGAGTTCAAGGGTGGCTCGGAGTTTCGAGTTAGCGGCTCGGCCGTAATCGGTCAGCAGCCTGCCACCGACGCCGTCAACAGCATCGTCTCGAGCGGAGACCCTCGAGTCTCGAACGTTGGCACCGACTCGATTCGCGTGCAGACCGCACAGCTTTCGCCAACTCAGTCAGAGAGCGTTCGCCAGGCACTTGCAACCGCATATAAGGTTCCAGCCAGCTCGGTTAGCTCCTCCTTCGTTGGTGCAGAGTGGGGCCAGGACATCACCTCCAAGGCCGTCAACGGTCTGATCTGGTTCCTCGTGCTTGCCACAGTGCTCATGGCGCTCTACTTCAGAACCCTGAAGATGTCGGCGGCGGCTATTCTGGCCCTGATTCACGACCTCATCATCACCGCTGGCGTTTACGGTGCTCTCGGCTTCGAGGTCACCCCGGCGGCCGTCATCGGGTTCCTAACCATCCTTGGATACTCGCTTTATGACACCGTGGTGGTCTTCGACAAGATTCGCGAGAACACCTTCGAGGTCGAGTTCTCTGAGTCGCGCACGTTTGCCGAGCAGGTAAACCTCGCGGTCAACCAGACCCTGGTGCGCTCGATCAACACATCCGTGGTTGCTGTTTTGCCAGTCGCCGCGATTCTGTTCATCGGAGCAATCGTCTTCGGAGCGGGAACCCTGCGCGACATCTCGCTAGCCCTGTTCATCGGAATCATCGTTGGAACCTATTCGACGATCTTCATCGCGGCCCCTTTGTATTCGAACCTGCGCGAGAGCGAGCCGAAGTACAAGAAGGCAGCAGCAAAGGTCTTGGCAGCGCGCGCATAGTCGCGAGCTCACAGCCAATCGAGTGGCGGACGGTCGGGTTATTCTTGACTATCCGCCATTCGACTTATTTGCGGGACAGTAGGAACACATGACAGACGCAACGCCGACGGGTAGCATCAGCGCCATTCGTTCGGGTCTGTCGCGCTTCTTTAACCGAAGCACCTACTATGAAGACCTCGGTGAAATCTTGCGCCTCGCCAAGGCGAATCACCCGCGCGCCGACCTGAGCTTGATCGAGAAGGCACTCGGTGTTGCCGAGGAGGCTCATCGGGGCCAGCTTCGCAAATCAGGCGAGGAGTACATCACCCACCCGATCGCGGTCACCAAGATTCTCGCCGAACTCGGAATCGGCCCGGCCGCACTAGCGGCTGCCCTGCTGCACGACACTGTGGAGGACACCCCGTATTCGCTCGACCAACTTCGCCAGGATTTCGGCGACGAGATCGCCATGCTGGTCGACGGCGTCACCAAGCTCGACAAGGTCAAGTTCGGCGACCACGCGCAGGCAGAGACCCTGCGAAAGATGGTCGTGGCAATGTCGAAGGACATCCGAGTCTTGGTGATCAAGCTCGCCGACCGACTGCACAACGCCCGCACCTGGCAGTACGTAGCGCCAGAAAAGGCTCGCTACAAGGCTCAAGAGACCCTCGAGATCTATGCACCATTGGCGCACCGACTCGGCATCAACGCTCTCAAGTGGGAGCTCGAAGACATCAGTTTCTCGGTGCTCTACCCAAAGGTTTACGAAGAGATCGTCAACCTCGTTCGTCAGCGCACGCCGCAGAGGGCCGAATTTCTCGAGGGAGTGCTCGAAGCTATCGAGACAGACCTTCGCGACAACAAGATCAAGGGCAAGGTCGACGGCCGCCCAAAGCAGTACTACAGCATCTATCAAAAGATGGTGGTTCGTGGTCGCGAGTTCGACGACATCTACGACCTGGTCGGCATCCGAGTAATCGTCAACAGCGTGCGCGACTGCTACGCCATTCTCGGAGCGATTCACGCGCGCTGGAACCCGATTCCAGGTCGCTTCAAGGACTACATCGCGATGCCGAAGTTCAACCTGTATCAGTCGCTGCACACCACGGTTATTGGCCCAGGCGGTCGCTCGGTAGAGATTCAGATTCGCACGCAAGAGATGCACCAGCGCGCCGAGTTTGGTGTGGCCGCACACTGGAAGTACAAGCAGCAGGTAGTCAAGGGCGATGTCACCACCGAAGAAGATCTCGCATGGCTGAAACACCTGAGCGACTGGCAGGCCGAAACGCAGGATCCGGGGGAGTTCCTAGACTCGCTGCGCTTCGAAATCGGCGCCAAGGATGTTTACGTGTTCACGCCAAAGGGCAAGGTCGTTGGCCTGCCGCTAGACGCTAGCCCGGTCGACTTTGCCTATGCGGTGCACACCGAGGTGGGGCACCGAACCATGGGAGCCAAGGTTAATGGCCGGCTGGTGCCGCTCGAGAGCGTGCTGAAGTCGGGTGATGTGGTCGAGATCTTCACCTCGAAGTCGCTCGAGGCAGGGCCGAGCCAGGACTGGCTGAACTTTGTGAAGTCGGCGCGGGCAAAGGCCAAGATCAAGCAGTGGTTCTCGGCCGAACGCCGCGAAGAAGCGATTGAGCAGGGCAAGGATTCGTTGGCGAAGGCGCTGCGCAAGCAGAACCTCCCACTGCAGCGCCTGCTTTCTAACGACTCGCTCTCGCACCTTGCCGCAGAACTTAAATATCCAGACATCGGTTCGCTCTATGCAGCGGTGGGCGAGGGCCACATTTCGGTGCAGAATGTCATGGAGCACCTGACCTCGAGCCTTCGAGCCGATGACGAATCGGATGAGACGCCGTTCGAGATTCCGACCCGCCCGCGCTCAGCCAATCGAGACAGAGGCAACGACTCTGGCGTTCTGGTAAGGGGAGACTCCGATGTCATGGTCAAGCTCGCGCGTTGCTGCACGCCGGTGCCCGGCGACGACATCCTAGGATTCGTCACGCGCGGATCTGGCGTTTCGGTGCACAGAAACGACTGCAAGAACGTCATTGAGCTTGAGAAGTCGCCGGAGCGCGTGATGGATGTGTCTTGGGCAACCAGTGGCAAGAGCCTGTTTTTGGTGCAGATTCAGATCGAGGCCTTAGATCGCTCCGGTCTGCTCTCGGATGTGACCCGCGTGCTCTCGGAACACCACGTCAACATCCTGTCGGCCTCCGTTTCGACCCGTTCAGACCGAGTGGCGCTCAGCCGTTTCGTCTTCGAGATGGGTGACGCGACCCTACTAGATCACCTGCTAAACGCAGTCAGGCGAATCGACGCCGTGTACGACGTGTATCGCGTGCAGCAGTAGTCCAGACTTAAAGCAATGCGGCCACCACAAGAGTGATGGCCGCTTTTCTGCGTTTGGTGGGTTACTTGCTTGCTGCCTTGACGACCTCGAGCCAAGACTTGCGAGCCTTAATCGACTCGGCAATCTCGTCGGCCTTCTTGGTGTTCTTGGCGGCCTTGGCAGTTGCCAGGTCGGCCTCGAGCTTGGTGATGGCGTCCTCGAGCTGCGTGATCACGCTGTTTGAACGCTCCTGAGCCGCTGGGTCGGTCTTGCGCCAGTGGTCCTGCTCGGCCTGCTTGACCTTCGACTCGATTGCGCGCATCTTGTCTTCGACCTCGCGAACCTTGTCCTTGGGAACACGGCCAATCTTCTCCCAGCGCTGCTGGATGGCGAGGATCTCTTTCTTAGCCTCGGCGAGACCCTTGCTCGGGTCGATCTTTTGGGCCTCTTTGAGCAACTCGAGCTTCGCAGCGAGGTTTGCGGTCTGCTCGAGGTTTTCGACTGCAGCTACTTCGGCGCGAGCCGCATAGATTGCGTCACCCGCTGCCTTGAACTTCTCCCACAGCGCGTCGTCAGACTTGCCCGGCGTGCGAGAGAGGGTCTTCCAGGTGTCGAGCAGCTTGCGGTAGTCGCCGATTGCGTCGGCGCCCTTGCTGATCAGGCCTTCGGCAGCAGAGACTAGGTCGGCACGCTTGCCCTTGGCTGCCTTGTTGGCAGCGTCGAGACCGGCGAAGAAAGCTCGCTTGTCGGCGTCGAACTTCTTGCGGGCGGCCGAGAAGCGCTTCCAGAGTGCATCTGCGTCGGCCTTAGGAACCTTTGGGCCATTCTTCTGCGAACCCTGCCACGACTCGAAGAGGTCGTTCATCTGAACGCTGGCGGTCTTCCAAATGGTCTTGGCTGCATCCGCGTTAGCGAGAGCCTCGGCCTTGGCAACGATTTCTTCGCGAAGCTTCAAAGCCTCGGCGATGACCTCCTTGTTGGCCTCGGCCTTGGCGGCAACTGCGGCACCAATCTGCTCATCGAGGGCGGCAACACGCTTGCGAAGTGACTCGAGGTCGCCTACTACTAGTGGCTCCTTGAGCTCGGCAAGCAGGTGGTTCGCGGTCTTGCGCAGTTCGGCACCGCCGAGCTTCTTTGCGATGCGCTGTTCGAGCAGCTTGACCTGCGACTCGAGGTCGTCGAACTTACGCTGATAGTGCGCAAGCCCCTCCTCGGCGGTTCCAATCAAGTACTGACCAACCTTGCGCTCGACGCCTCCGTCTACGACGTAGACGTTATTCTGTGCGTCAACGCGGCCAAAGGTCACGGTGATCTCGGTCAACTGATTCTCCTTGATGAAACTGCTATTGGGGACGATTCGATGCTACTTCAGGTTGATGCTGGTGATGACGGCTGGAACCTTTGGGGCGCCATCGGTCAGAGGTTTGCCCGATGCGTCTGGCTGGATGCCGCCGTTGATGGTTGGCTTGAGGTTTTCGAGCCCGGAGTCGATCTTGCCAAACACCGTGTAACCGCCGGCTGCATCCGCTGGAATGCTGGTCTTCTGGTAGACGACAAAGAACTGGCTACCCATTGAGTTGGCCGCATTAGGGTCTTGAGAGGCCGAGTGGCGCGCCATTGCGAGCACACCGCGAGCATAGACACCATCAGCAGGAGCGTTCTCGATCGGACCGAAACTATAGCCCGGTCCACCACTGCCATTACCTGCCGGATCTCCGCACTGAAGAACGTAGAAGCCGCCGTTGGTGAGGCGGTGACACTTGGTGTTGTTGAAGAAACCCTTCTTGGCCAGCGTGATGAAGTTAGCGACAGCCTGCGGCGCCTTCTTGCCATCGAGAGAGACCTTGACCGAGCCCACGTTGAAGTGAATGTCTCCGGTCCAGGTGCGGTTCGCGGCAACAGTCTTGGCCGGAGCAGATGGGGCAGCCGACGGCGATGCGCTTGCTGCGGCCAAGTGGCCGGGGCCAAAGTTCGAATAGACGAGCTGCGATGCGAACGCGAGCGCGAGCACAATCACCGATGCGATAACCGCGACCTTGTTGTCTTGCTTGCGGCGGGTGCTCTTGGCAGCGTATGCCGCCTGCTTGGCCGCATAGGCCTGAGCGCGCGCCTGCTCTGTCTTGCTCTGCTTAGACATTTGAATCCTCCGAAATGGGTACTAACAAAGTTTACGCAAAGACTCACAGGTAAAGGCTCGGTTAGCCTAGGAACATGACCGATAGTTCGTCGCTTTTTTCTGCGGCCAGCCCGCTCGCCGCGCGCATGCGTCCGCAGCGAATCGAAGATGTGCTCGGCCAAGAATCTCTGCTCAAGCAGGGTGGGGTGCTCTGGCAGCTCGCTCAGCCGATAAACAAGGATGCGCCGCGAGGCACATCCGTGATTCTGTATGGCCCTCCCGGCACCGGCAAGACGACGATTGCGCGCGCAATTGCCGGCTCGAGCGGCCGATACTTTGAAGAACTCAGTGCCATCAGCGCCGGTGTAAAAGAGGTGCGCGCCGTAATCGAGGCCGCCAAATACAACTTCGATTCGTTCGGCAAGAGCACGATCCTGTTTCTAGATGAGATCCACCGCTTCAGCAAGACCCAACAAGACTCGTTGCTCGGCGCCGTCGAGGCCGGCTGGGTCATTCTGATAGCCGCCACCACCGAGAACCCATCGTTCGCTGTGGTCGCACCGCTGCTATCGCGCGCGACCGTGCTGCGGCTCGAGCCGCTTGAAGACGTCGCCATCGAAACCCTCGTCGACAAGGCCATCAAAGATATCAACGGGCTAGCCGGTCGATACAAGTTAGGCGCCGGCGTCTCAGCGCAACTGGTGTTGCTCGCCGGGGGCGACGGACGACGAGCCCTGACCTTGCTCGAATCAGCATCGACCCTAAAACCCGCCGGCACGACGGACCGACCAACCGATATCACGATCGAAGACCTGCAGGCGACCCTCGACCGCGCGCTCGTGGTCTATGACAGAGCCGGTGACCAGCACTACGACGTAATCAGCGCATACATCAAGTCGGTGAGAGGCAGCGACGCCGACGCCGCGATTCACTACCTAGCAAGGATGATCGAGGCGGGGGAGGACCCGCGGTTCATCGCCCGCCGCCTGGTGATCCTGGCAGCCGAGGATATCGGCCT